>JAJYYW010000272.1 GCA_021800575.1 bacterium | reverse complement strand
TGATGGGTAACAGCAGGTCGAGCAGGCGCTCCTCGGACAGTTCCTCCGCCTTGGGCAAAAGTTTGTCCTCCTCTTCCTCGCGGACCATCGTGACCGCTATCTCGACGATGTCCCGGACGATGGATTCGACGTCACGGCCGACGTACCCAACCTCCGTGTACTTGGAGGCCTCGACTTTGAGGAACGGGGCCTGGGCAAGCTTTGCAAGCCTGCGGGCGATCTCGGTCTTGCCGATTCCCGTCGGTCCGATCATGATGATGTTCTTGGGGGCTATCTCGTCCCGGATCTCTTCGGGCACGTGCTGTCTCCGCCAGCGGTTCCGCAGTGCGATGGCAACCATTTTTTTCGCATCCTTCTGGCCGACGATATACCGGTCGAGCTCCTGCACGATTGCCACCGGGAGCAGGGTGTCACTCGGTTCGATCGGTTCGTGTTTTTCTGCCGGCACGACAGCGTTTCTCGGTTTTCTCATTGTGGTTTACCTCTTATAGTTCTTCTATGGTAATAGTGCTGTTGGTGTAAATACAAATCTCCGATGCTATCTTCATGGCGTTCTCGGCGATCGCGCGTGTCTCGAGGGCGGAGTGCTGCACCAGTGCCCGGGCCGCCGCAAGCGCGTAGCTCCCGCCCGAACCGATGGCGATGATATTGTCGTCCGGCTCTATGACATCTCCGGTTCCCGAGAGCAACAGGGACGTCGATTTATCCGCGGCGATCAAAAGCGCCTCGAGTCTCCGCAGGGTCTTGTCCGTCCTCCAGTCTTTCGCAAGCTGTACCGCCGCCTTCATGAGGTTGCCTCTGAACTCCTCGAGCTTGCTCTCGAACCTGCTGAACAGGGTAAAGGCGTCTGCCGTCGAGCCCGCGAAGCCTACCAGCACGGTGTCGTTGTACAGCCTGCGGACCTTTTTCGCCGTGTGCTTCATGATGGTGTCGCCCATGGTTACCTGTCCGTCGCCGGCCATGACGACCTTCCCGTTGTGGCGTACCGCCAGTATCGTGGTTCCGTGAAACATGCTGTCTCCTTTTCGTTCCGTTCTATTTTTCCTTGTGTGCCCGCGGATGTGCGTCATCGTAGACCTTCATGAGCCGGTCCATGCTGGTGTGCGTGTAGACCTGGGTCGTCGAGATGCTCGCATGCCCGAGCAGTTCCTGTATAAAGCGCAGATCCGCACCGGCATCAAGCAGGTGTGTTGCAAAGGTATGCCGCAGTGAATGCGGGCTGATATGCTTGAGGATGCCGGACTTCAGCAGATACTCGCGTACGATCATGCCGACCGCTCGCCGGGTTATCCGCCTGCCGAACCGGTTGAGGAACACCGCATCTGTTGCTTGCCTGCCCTGTAAAAACCCCTCCCGTACGCCGAGGTAGCGGCCCAGGGACTCGATTGCCATTTTGTTCACCGGTACAACGCGCTCTTTTCTGCCTTTGCCAATAACCCGCACATACCCTATATTAATATCAATATTCTTAATATCCAGTCCCACGAGTTCCGAGACGCGCAGGCCGCTCGCGTAGAACAGTTCGAGGATGGCCCGGTCGCGCAGGGGTGCAAAGCCGCCGCCGTCCGGCTGTTCGATCAGGCCGAAGACCTCGTCCACATTCAGGAACCCGGGAAGGAGCTTGTCCTTTTTCGGCAGGGCGACAAGCTCGGCGGGGTTCATGTCCACGAGGTGCTCCCGCAGGAGAAAGCGGTAGAAGGTTTTCAGCGCGGCGAGCTTCCTGCCCGCCGAGCTCTTCGCGTCTGTTTTTAAAAGCTTCGCCACGAAACTCCTGATCTCCAGCATGCCGGCAGATTCGATCGGGAGCGGAGGGTTCATCCCCCCGAGAAAGGCGGTGAATTGTTCCAGATCCGATCGGTAGGCCGCAACCGTATTGGCGGATGCGCCCCTTTCAACGGTGAGATAGTTCTGAAACAGTGCAAGGTAGTCCATTCCATGAAGAGCTGTATCATATCGGTGCGCTCTTTTCAATGCGCGGCGTGCCGCCGTACGCCGGTTTCCCAATACGCACCGCCGTATTTGCTTGATGAAGTATACGAACCCGGTATACAGTGCAGAAACGATGTCTGTGGGTACCGGAAAAGAAGACGAACTGCTGTTCTGGATTGCGCTGAGGCTTGTGGCGGGCGTGGGGAACGTTTTCTACAAGCGTCTCATCGCAGCGTTCGGCACGCCGGAGCGGGTGTTCGCGGCACCGTTCGAAGAGCTGGTACAGGTTGAAGGCATACCGCAGGCCGTTGCGGACAGGATACGGCACAGCGCGGACTTCGGGGCCGCCGGAGAGGTGCTCGCACAGATCCGGAAAGAAGGTGCCGGGGTCATAACCCTGACGGACCCGCGGTACCCCGTGCTCCTGAAGCAGATCAACGATCCGCCGCCCTTTCTGTACACCAAGGGCAGACCCGAAACACTGTCCGCGGGACCGTGCGTTGCCCTTGTCGGGACCCGCTTTCCCTCGCCGTACGGAGAAGAGGTTACCGCAGAAATTGCCCTCGCGCTCGTCAGCCAGGGATTCACCATTGTCAGCGGTATGGCAAAGGGCATCGACGCGATCGCCCACCGGACAGCCCTCGAACACCGGGGATCGACCATAGCGGTGTGGGGGACGGGTATCGACCGGGTATACCCTGCAGAAAACCGTCAGCTTGCGCACGGGCTGGCGGACAACGGGCTTATCCTGAGCGAGTACCCCCCGGGTACGCCTCCCCTGGACATGAACTTCCCGGAGCGCAACCGCATCATCAGCGGCCTGTCCCTCGCGGTGATCGTGACCGAGGCCTCGCTCAACAGCGGTACCATGATCACGGTATCGCACGCGCTGGACCAGGGAAGGGACGTGTTCGCCGTTCCCGGGCAGATCTATTCCATGATGAGCCAGGGAACCAACAGGCTTATCAAGCATGGGTGCGCGATGGTGGATACCGTCGACAGCCTCATTACTGAGATCCGGGCATTGGTGCCGAAGCAGGAGGGCGGCGAACCGCCGGTGACGCAGGAGCACGCGGACCTGCTGTCCCTGCTGTCGCCGGAACCCATGGACCTCGATACGCTCATTGCACAATCAAAGTTTGACACGGCGAAAGTAATGAGTATGCTTACTGAAATGGAGATCCGCGGCGTTGTGAAGCAACTGCCGGGAAAACGATTCGTTAAAATGGAGTGAACATGCCGAACAAAACACAGACAGAAAAATATCTTATTGTTGTAGAATCGCCGGCCAAGACCAAGACCATTAAAAAGTTTTTGGACAGCAACTACGAGGTGGTTGCGTCCATGGGGCATATCAAGGACCTGCCAAAGTCGAAGCTCGGCGTCGATACGAAGACCTTC
>JAJYYW010000271.1 GCA_021800575.1 bacterium | reverse complement strand
CAAAAAGCTACGATGAAAGCGTCCTGCGGGGCCTGCTGGACAAGATTTCCGCGGCGTTTCCGGACGTCTACATCAAATCGAGCCCCGCAGGCTTTTTGAAAGAAAAATCCCTCGAGGTGTTTTTCACGTCGGTCGGCACGGATAGGGCGCTGGTGAAGCAACGGGTCAGGGACGCGATGGACATGCTCAACAACCTTATGCACGATTGACAAATAGCTTGTTTATTTTAGCGGGTGTGCTAAAAATTTTTCATCCGGGGAGCTGATGCCGTCTCCGGGAGAATACAATAAGGAGGTAAGTGTTATGGCAATCCCTTTCCCAAGCGAAGAATGGATAGCGGCGTACAAAGAGAAGATCAACTCAAACCCGAACTACAAGGAATCAGGGGCAAACTGGGAGCACGGTACTATTGCTCTTATCCTTCAGCTCGATGACGAGAATGCTCTCCAGAAGGCACGGCAGGACCCCATTTTGAGCAAGCAGCTCAAGGCAGACGAAACGGCAGTCGGGGTATGGCTCGATCTGTACCACGGCGTGTGCAAAGAGGCGAAACGGGTGTCCGTTGACGAGGCAAACCAGGCAAAATTCGTGATCTCCGGCGGGTACGCGCGCTGGAAGGCAGTCCTCAAGAAAGAGCTCGATCCGGTCAAGGGCATGATGCAGGGCAAGCTCAAGCTCAAGGGCGACCTCCCGACGATCGTACGTTTTGTGAAAGCCGCACAGGACCTCGTCGACTCGGCAACCATGATAGACACCAAGTTCGTTGACGAGTAAAAAACTGGACTGATACGCGTGTTTGACTGCAGGGGCCTGCCCCGGTACGTACGGAGCCGGTCCCTGCTTAATGTGAGCAAAGGAGCTGTGTTATGTATGATGCTGATCTGAACTTTATATTCCGCTACCCGACCAAGATCATCTTCGGGAAAGGCGCTGCGAACGAGGTGCTCCCGGAGGTTGAAGCACTCAAAGGCAAGAAGGTGCTGCTGGTAACCGATAAATTCCTCGAGAAGAGCGACATGGTGGAGAAAGTCAAGAAGGCCCTCTCCACGAAGTTCGCGGGCTTGTTTTCCGATATTGAACCGGACACCGGCACCCACATCGTGAACAAGGGCGCCGATTATGCGAAGTCCATTGGTGCCGATTGTATCGTGACGGTCGGCGGAGGAAGCTCCATCGATACGGCCAAGGGCATTGCCGTTGTTCTTGCCCTGGGCGGCAGGATAGAGGACCATTCCGGAATCAACTTCCTCAACGGGCCGATCACACCGCACATCGTTATCCCGACGACCGCAGGGACCGGCAGCGAGGTCACCTACGCGGCCGTTATCAAGGACCATACGAAACACAGAAAACTGCTCTACGCCGACAACTTTATCATCCCCAACGTCGGGATACTGGATCCCCTGATGACCGTCAGCATGCCGGCCAATGTCACCGCCGGTACGGGCATGGACGCCATGAGCCACTGCATCGAGGCACTCCACTCCCAGCAGGCAACGCCCATCACGGACGGCCTTGCGCTCCATGCCATACGGCTGATCGTGGAATTTTTACCGAAGGCCGTTGACAACGGCAAGGACCTTTTTGCGCGGGGACAGATGCAGATTGCGGCCAACCTTGCTGGTGTTGCCTTCGGCAACGCGCAGGTCGGCGTGGTGCATGCGCTTGCGCACAGCGTCGGCGGCAGGTTCGGCGTGCCCCACGGAGTCGCCAACAGCATCCTCCTGCCCTATTGCATGGAGTACAACCTCGATGCAGTCGCGGACAAGTACCGGATGGCGGCCCAGGCATCGGGCGTTGACATAAAAGGACTGTCCGACGAGGACGCTGCGCACAAGGCGGCAGAGGCGATCTGGACGCTGACCAAGCGCGTCAAGATGCCGCAGAAGCTCAGGGAGGTCGGCGTCAAGGAAGAAGGGCTGCAGCAGGTTGCCGAAGACGCCATATCGGACGGCTCCATTGTCTATAACGCGAAACCCATATTCGACCCCGCGGAAACGCTGAAGATACTGAAGCAGGCGTTCTGATCCGATGGCACTGATCGAGCTCGACACGGACGCCCGGGACAACGGGCTTGCAGGGATGATACGGGACCTTATCTCCCAGAACCTGGCAAACCACGCTGATCGGGAAAAGGACCTCAAAGCGTTGGACGGTAACATAGCGATTGTCGCCCGGGACATCGAGGTGAGCCTCACCCTGGTGTGTACCCGCGGCAGTGTGGTCATCCACGACGGGGTAAGACCCCCGTGCAAGCTCACCATAACGACAGACTCTGACAACATCCTGAAACTGAGCACCCTCAAAATCACGGGGGGCCTGCCGAACTATTTCGACAAAACCGGCAGGGAGATCCTTGGCCTGCTGTTCGGCGGCAAACTCAAGATCCGGGGACTGCTGGCACACCCGGTGCTGCTGACCCGTATAACCAGGCTGTTTTCCGTCTACTGAGGCACAGGCATGGAAGGATTCAACGTCAAGACACAACTGCGGGTCCGGTTCGCTGAGACCGATGCGCAGGGCATCGTGAGCAACGTGAGCTACATGACCTACCTCGAGGTTGCCCGTATAGAGTTCCTGCGCGCAGCGGGCATATCTGTCAAGGACCGGCTGAAGTTCGGCATAGATTTTGTGCTCGTCGAAGCATGCATCCAGTTCAAGAGCGCTGCGGTTGCGGACGATCTGTTGACTATCCACGTCGGGCTTAAGGAATTGAAAGACAGGGCGTTTACCCTTGACTACGTCATCACGAACGACGGGGACCACGACCGGGTTGTTGCGACCGCACACACCGTCACCGTTGCGATCAATCCCGCAACCATGAAGGCCTGCATGATCCCGGACAACGTGCGGGAGATGTTTCAGTCCTGCGGCAAGATATGAATATCGGCGACATCACCATAAACACGAGCTTTGCCATGAGCCAGTACCTCTCTTCGAGGGACGGGCTCTCGTCGAATGCCGTCCTTGCGGTCCAGGACAGGGTCAATGTGACTGCGGAAGACATCCTGCAGTCCGCGGCCAACAACCGCATGGGGTTTTTGTCCCTGCTCGACGATACAGCCATGATCAGAGAGATCCACGCGCTCGCACAAAAATACCCCCCGGCAAAATATACCGACATCATCATCCTCGGGATCGGTGGCTCCGCCCTCGGAACCCGCGCCATACACCGGGCACTCGTTTCGCCGATCAAACCGAAAACGCGGGTCTTCGTCCTCGACAATATAGACCCGGTCGTGTTCGCCGCGGCACTGCAGCAGGTCAACCTGAAAAAGACGCTCGTCATTGCGGTGAGCAAATCGGGCGAAACCATTGAGACCATGGCGCAGGTCTTCCTC
>JAJYYW010000270.1 GCA_021800575.1 bacterium | reverse complement strand
CGCATAGAAGAGTTCATGTTCGGTCCTTCGGGTAAAAAGGTCGCTGTCATTGGATCGGGTCCCGCAGGTCTTGGTGCTGCACATGACCTTGCCATATTCGGCCATTCGGTAACCATCTTTGAGGCGCTCGAACGGCCGGGAGGTATGCTCAGATACGGCATACCGGAGTTCAGGCTGCCCCGGAACATCCTGGATATCGAGATCTCGAACATACTCAGGCTCGGGGTAGATCTGCATCCGCATGTCCGTGTCGGCAGTGATATAGCTCTTGATGAACTGTTAAAGAGCTACGACGCGGTCCTGCTGACCGCAGGCACGTACAATCCAAACAGGCTGGGCATACCGGGTGAATCACTGGATCATGTCTATTCGGGACTACAATTCATGATGGATGCAAACGCAGGGAAAGACGTCTTCGTCGGCAATAAGGTGCTCGTCGTCGGCGGCGGGTATACTGCCATGGACTGTGCCCGTACAGCACTGCGGCGTGGGGCAAAACGTGTACTGATCAACATCCTGACGACCGAGGACTACATCACCGTCAACAAAGACGAGCTCAATGAAGTGAAGACCGAGAATGTGGAGATACGAGGTCTCGTCTCCATCGAAAAAATCGAGCGTTCCGGTAATAACCTCAATGTCAGTTTCAGGAGAAACAGGCTGGGCGGATACAGTGAAAAGGGAGAACGTCTGGCCGTGCCCATCAAGGATTCCGACTTTATGGATGAGGCTGATACGGTGATCTATGCGATCGGTCAGAGACCAGACACGGGATTTGTAAAGGGTGTGATCCAGCTGGGGAAGAACGGCATGATACCATTCGACCGTGCAAGCTTCGCCACGGATATCAACGGCCTGTTTGTTGCCGGCGATTTTGGCACCGGTGCTTCGACGGTCATCGAATCGATTGCATCGGGGCGCAGTGCAGCATGGACCATTGATCAGTACCTGGTGGACAGGACACGGAGAAAAAAGGTCGTGCGGTTCGAAAAGTACGCTGAGAAGCAGCGCGAGCGTGCGTGGGATTTCATACCACGCCAGATGATGCCGACACTGCCGGTTAAACAGCGCGTTAACGGAGCAGAGGTTGAACTCGGTTTGAACAGGACCCTTGGCAAAGAAGAATCAAAACGATGTTACCTGTGTTCCCTGAAGTTTGAGATCGATGTTGCGCGGTGCATATACTGCAGGTACTGCATGGATGTCTGCCCCACCAGCTGTATCCATACGACGAAAGATGTGGAAACGCTGGAGGACGGCATACAGAAACTCGCCGTTACGGAAAGCTGGAACGAGGTCAGTGCCATCGTGATCGACAACAACAACTGCATCAGATGCGGGAATTGCAAAAAGGTATGTCCCGTGGAATGTATCGATGTTGTCAAGGTCGAGCTTATAGAACAGGATGTCGAGGCATAGGATGCCGAAAAAAGCGCTGAAATACGTTATTATAGGAAACGGTCATGCAGGGAACAGCGCTGCAGAAACATTGCGGAAGGGCAATCCTGAAGCAGATATCGTGATCATATCATCCAAGCCGACGCATTATTTCGATCACAGCCTGCTTGCCGCCTTTCTGCTGGAAAAGAAGGACATAACTACTTTATACCTCTACCCGTACACATGGTACAAGGAACACAATATCGTGCTGAGACTGAACCAGACAGTTACGAGGGTTTTTCCGGACAAACACCAGTTGATGCTCTCGCACAACGAACGTATCCACTACGACAAGCTTCTCATCGCATCAGGGGCAAAGCCCAAGCTCCCCGAGTCTCTCTCACGATACAGGGACCTTTTCACCGTTTTTACTGATGCTGTGGACGCCATGAAACTCAGGGAAAGGCTTGGTCAGGTGAGGCATGTGACCATGGTCGGCGGGGATTCTGTTGGATTACATCTTGCTGGAAGTATTTTAAAACTCGGCAAATCAATAACATTCATATTAAATGAATATAATTTCTGGCCTCTCGAGTACGATGAATCCGTGAAAAATAAGCTCATAGGGTGCCTGAAAAAAAAGCATATCGAGGTTATCGCAGACGACCTTACGACAGAGATAGTGCGGGATGGTGCCGGTATAAACGTTATGACTAAAAACGGTAAAATAATCAAGACTGACCTTGCGTTTCTTACCTCAGGTATGGTCCCGACTTTAGATTTTCTGGATGGCAGCGGTATTGACATGCAGACCGGCATTCTTGTCGACGAGTACCTGCACACCAGTGCCCAGGATATATGGGCTGCCGGTGAATGTGCGACGGTATATTATCCCGAGTTGAAGGATTACCGGCAAACAACCGGTGAAATCAACGCAAAGCTTCTTGGCAGTGTATCGGCGCGCAACATGCTGGACGAAAAAGTTCCCGTCAGCCTTGGCGAGCCGGGAAAGATCACCATCGAAGGAGAAGATTTTATCACGTACGGGTGGAAAGGATTCTCAATTGACCTATGAAAAAAGCCTGACAATAGAAATTTGCGGAAGCTCGGGAGACAGGTCCCTCGCAGCAGGAGAGATACTGATCAAAACGCTTTCCGACATTGGGTACCACGTGATTTCATTCGATGCGTATCCTGCGGAGATACGGGGGTTTGGCAAGACGGTCGCACACATGCGGGCGGGCAGGGAATTCATGCTCAGCCTGAGCAGCAAAGTTGACATACTCGTATCGCTCAATGACCGGTATTCCATCGAGCAGCTCAGAAGCCTGAATGACGAGGGCGTTGTTCTGTTCGATAACAAGCCCATGGAGATCGTGGATGAGAAGGAATGTATAGCAGGGCACCTTGGACCGGGCATGTACCTCTACGGTATACCCCTGTTTCAATTAAGCCAGAAGACGACGAGTGAA
This sequence comes from bacterium, assembly GCA_021800575.1. Lineage (GTDB taxonomy): Bacteria > JAMCPX01 > JAMCPX01 > JAMCPX01 > JAMCPX01 > JAJYLM01. Next base: position 492 of record JAJYYW010000270.1, on the reverse strand, counting down.
TCGAGGTCGCGGAACATCGTTGTTCTCGGTGCGATCGCAGCGCTGTTTCATATTCCGGAAAAGGAATTCATCAGCAACCTCACTGCAAAGCTTGGAAAAAAGGACAAGAGTGTGGATTCAATCGTTGGTGCATTCGAAGCCGGGTATGCGTATGTGAATGAAAACATTGTCAAGCTCGATCCGTATAGTTTAGATCGCTTGTCTGTTGACCGGAAAGGCTATAAACTCCTGGATGGGAATAAGGCTGTCGCCCAGGGAGCCATTGATGCCGGGTGCAAGTTGTATGCAGGGTATCCGATTACGCCTGCAACGAAGATCATGGAGATATTATTTGCAGAACTTCCCAAGCATGGCGGCGTTGTTGTCCAGACAGAGGATGAGATATCAGCGATAGGGCATGTTACCGGTGCTGGTTTTGCAGGTGTACGCGCAATGACTGCGACATCAGGGCCCGGTTTTTGCCTGATGACCGAGTTTATCGGGTACAATGTA
>JAJYYW010000269.1 GCA_021800575.1 bacterium | reverse complement strand
AGGCATTGACGCCGGGACGTCAAAGAGCATACATGTTTTATTTTTCTGCACCCAAACAATCCAAAACCCGGGAGTCGAGAGTTGAAAAATGTATGCAGCAAATTTAGAAGAACCACGCCGTAAACGGCGTGGATTCTTCGTCGGTATGGAATATGTTAATCGTATAGTTCGCCCGACCCAGCTGTGCTGTGTGCCCGCCGCTATAAATAGCGGGGATTGCGGCGAACACCCGTTCAAGGAAAAGGGATTGAACGATGAGTACAGCAAATCGCGGTATGACCAAACTCCTTTCAATTACCGGGAAAGAAATTATTCACTTGCTGAAAAAGACCGGTTTTATCGTAGACAGACAAAGAGGCAGTCATATAGTTTTTAAGCATAATGATGCTCGCACTACTTTACAAGTCCGATATCTTCCTTTATCATTATTTTCTCGGCAGAATTGAATAGCGCATAGTTTAAATTAAGAGGTGGCACGATGAAGCAACGGTTGCGAAATTTTTGGGGCTGGGGGTTTTCGGATGAAATACTTCCCGACGCATACATATCCGGATTCAAAAGGATGGTCCAGCTCGCATTCGGCCTCAATTCTCTTGACGAAACCCCTCCTCCCCAATTGTCAGAGCTCTCGCTACGCCTGCCAAGATTTTCGCTTCCTTCCGATCTGAAATCCTTTTGCACACAGGAAACATACGACCGGGCAAACCATGCGTATGGGAAGTCGTTTCGGGACATGGTCCGGGCGATAAACAGAAATTTCGATAATCCTCCGGATTATGTCGCGTATCCTTCCACTGAAGAAGACATCATTGCGCTTATGAGTTTCTGCGCTGAAAATGAGATAGCCCTCATACCCTACGGCGGCGGCTCAAGTGTCGTTGGAGGTGTTGAGCCGACCGGGGAACATCACTATAAAGGGTCCATGTCATGCGACATGATGAATTTCGATAAAATCATACACGTCAACGACAGATCCCGGACCGCACGCATACAGGCCGGGATATATGGACCTGCACTCGAAGCCGGGCTCAAGCCGTTTGGCTTAACGATACGTCATTTCCCGCAGAGTTTTGAATTCTCAACCCTCGGAGGATGGATAGCTACGAGGGCCGGCGGACATTTCGCCACGCTCTATACACATATCGACGAGTTTGTTCAGTCCCTGAGAATTATTACACCGAAAGGCATGATAGAGACACGGGAGCTGCCCAGTGCCGGGGATGGTCCCGATGCAAACCGTTTCTTTATAGGATCAGAGGGCATCTTTGGCATCATAACCGAAGCCACTATGAGACTCCAGAGTATACCTTCCATAAGATCATCGGCGGTTGTAAGGTTCTCAGACGAGAAGGCTGCCCTTGAAGTAACGCGCAGAATAAGCCAGTGCGGGCTTCATCCGGCAAACGCAAGACTTATCTCGGCCATGGAATCCTTCAGCATGGGCATTGGTAACGGTGCAGACACGGTCCTGCTTCTCGGGTTCGAATCCCATGACCATGATCAGGAACCGAAGTTAAGCCGGGCCCTTGATATATGTAAGGAAGGCGGCGGGCGCTGGGATGTCTCGGATGTCTCGGTAAGAAGAGGCAATGAAGCAGCAGCTCCGGAGACAAGCGAGCAATGGAAAACCAATTTTCTCCGTGCACCCTATATCAGGAACACCCTTGTCCGGTGCGGTATCATCATGGAAACGTTTGAGACAGTGACGACATGGGACAATCTGGAAACCTTTCATACAAAAATCATCGGTACCGTAGAAACAGCCGTGAGAGAAACATGCGGGAACGGGATTGTCATGTGGAGGTTTACCCATTTATACCCTGATGGCCCTGTAATTTACTACACGGTGATTGCTCCCGGGAGACGCGGTGAGGAATTAGCTCAGTGGGACGCTATAAAGGCTGCAGCATCGGATGCCATCATTGCCAACCACGGGCCAATAACACATCACCATGCAGTCGGCAGGGATCACCTGCCATGGTTCGAAAAACAGTGCCCGAAGCTTTTCTTATCTGTCCTGCACGGAATGAAAAGTAATCTCGATCCCGGCTGGATACTCAATCCGGGTGTCCTGATGAAACCCCCTTTCAACAAATCCGGATAAATAATTGTGGGAAGGAGGGGGGCAGACCCTCACAGGCTGACCGACATTCGAAAACAGCAGGTTCGTCATGCTTAATTTATCTCAGTATCCCGAATGAGTACTATAATTCGCAATGCGGCGATGCTTTCAACAGCTGCTATCGTCTTCTTCTCGGGAACTCTCTTCGGGTGACTGCAGATTGGGGAGCAAGGATATGATAATTAAACAACGCCAAAAACAACACATGGTCGGCATCCCACCAGCTGGGACGGACGACATTGAGCCTCATCTCCCCGCCGACACCCATTTCCGGTGTGAAAAGATATTCAACCCCGACACCGGTCGCAAACCCGGCATCCGTCTCGCTGGCTCCCGGGGCACTCCAGAAATTCAGACTGAGTCCCGCATCTCCATATGCCCGCAAAGCCGGTGCAACGGTATAGAAATACCGGGCAAGAAAAAAAAGCGGAACGTTATTGATTGTCCCTCCGTCACCTGACCAGCTGAAGAAACCGATCTCCCCGACTCCTTCGAGGCCGTCGTTCCCCCTCGATGGTATATTATCAAGGAATTGATACGCAAACGACCCAAAGATTGCACCGATACCAACACCGGTACCGGGTGCGGGAGATGTAGCAAACCCGAGCTTACCGCCGATCGTCATATCCCCCGTTGCTGCGGAGGACGTGCCAGGAACAAGGAGTGGTGCAAGTATGCAGGCAAGAACGACGGCATACATTCTCACGGCACGGTGTGCCGCATTCAATCCCCTGTTATCTTTGTTTCTCCAAAAATGATGCCTATAGCTGTCTGTCTCCTGACCTGTCCTATGGACCCCGGATGGGTCAAACTGTGATTTTACTTTGCCAAACGGAATAACTGTTTCCATTTTTCACCTCTCAAGAGTTTTTAAGTACTCAGCAATTGTTCAATAAACGGAGCATCAGGCTTTTTAATGGGTACCCCCAACATATAGTAGTGGCGTATCAGACTTTTTTGTGTGCTCTCCCCTCTTTGGAAAAGAGGGGCAGGGGGAGATTTTATAATCATAAAACGCTCCATATCTTTTCAAGAACTCCCTTCATATTCTCGAAAACTTCTCTGTCAGTAATCCTGAGAACTCGTAACCCGATACTTTCCAAATACCTATCTCGTTGGCTGTCGTTAGCCTTGCCCTCATCCGTGTAATGCTGTCCGCCGTCAAGCTCTATAACCAGATTCCCCTTTGGACAGTAAAAATCAACTATGAAACCACCTAAAG
>JAJYYW010000268.1 GCA_021800575.1 bacterium | reverse complement strand
TTCGAAAAGAAATTAATCGAGGCGGTTGCGGAGAGCGATGACGCCCTCCTTGAGAAATACCTGAACAACGTGAAACTCGATATCGGTGAGTTGTCCGGTGCGATCAGAAAAGCGGTTTTATCGCGGGTACTCTTTCCGGTGATACCGGGATCAGCACTTCTCAATATCGGTATCGACAAGCTCCTGGAGTTTTGCTCCCTCTGGCTGCCGCATCCCGCGCTTCTGAGTAATACGGTTGTTTTGGAGTCGCCGGACGGAGAAAATACGATCGAAATAAAAAAAGCGGATTCGGAAAAGCCGGTCTTATTTGTGTTCAAAACGTCGATGGATCCGTACGCCGGCAAGATGAGCTACGTGAGAATATTGTCGGGGAAACTGACGCCGGACACGGTGCTCTTCAACGCCCAGACCGGGAGTGAGGAAAAAGCCAACCACCTGTACATGATGATCGGGAAAAAAAGCAAGCCCATAGACAACGCTGAAGCCGGGGACATCATGGCCATTGCAAAACTGCAGACGACCCGTACCACGGATACCCTGAAAGGGACGAAAGACGCCTACCTGGTCCGGCCGCTCTATAAACCCCGGAAACTGGTTGCCTACGCAGTGAAGCCCCGGGGGAAAAGTGATGAGGATAAAATCACCCAGACCCTGAATAAAATCGTGGAAGAAGATACGGCACTCTCTGTGCGCAGGGATACGCAGGTCAAGGAACTGATCATCGAGGGGGTGTCCAAAGAACAGCTGGAAATCGTCATGCATAAGGCACGGCGCAAATACGGGATAGACCTTGAACTAGTCCTGCCGGACATTCCCTACAAGGAGACGATCAAGGGCAGGGCCGAGGCGCAGGGGAAATACAAGAAGCAGTCGGGCGGCAGGGGGCAGTACGGAGATGTCTGGCTGCGGATCGAACCCCTGCACCGGGGAAAAGGTGTTGAATTCGTGGACAACATCGTCGGGGGATCAATTCCTCGGCAGTACATACCGGCGGTGGAAAAAGGGGTGCGGGAAGCCGCGGTGGAGGGATTCCTCGCAGGGTTTCCGGTCGTGGATTTTTCTGCAACCGTGTATGACGGCTCCTACCACGTTGTCGATTCATCTGAACTCGCATTCAAGATCGCGGGTTCGTTCGCTTTCAAGAAATGCATGGAGAGTGCTACACCGATTATACTCGAGCCTATTATGCTGATCACGGTCACCGTACCCGAATCATTCACCGGAGAGGTTATCGGTGTTCTGAATTCCAAGCGGGCGAAGATACTCGGCATGGAGCATGACGATAGCAAGAAACAGGCGATCAAGGCTCATGTTCCGCTCTCGGAAGTCCAGTCCTATGGAGATGAATTGCGCTCGATAACCAAGGGGTTGGGAACATTCGATATTGAATATTTTGGCTACGAGGAGGTACCCGCGCATATAGCGGAGAAGATCATTGCAAGTAAAAACAAAAAAGAGGTAAAAGTATAGTATGGATGACAAGAGCAAAGGGACAAAGAAAACAATAGCGGATGAGTTGCTGGAGGACAATTTTTTTAAGCCTCCGATAGACGATGTTATCGAGGAAGCCTCACCGGACAAGGGCACAGCAGAAGAGGAAACGCATCAACCCGGCAAACCGGGGGCCCAGGAAGAGAGCCTGTTGTTTGATGATTTTCTCAAATCACCTGCAGAGTCGGCTCCGGATGAAGTCTCCGGACTGACAAGCCGGGACGAACCGGTCATCATCCCTTCTGCTCCGGCAACTGCTACCCAGCCGGCAGGTCCGCGTGTGTTCACCGCCCAGGAAGCAAAGAAGAGCGGCAGTCCCATGAAGCTGATTGTTGCTTCGGTGGGCGTCGTCGTTGTTGTACTCGGCATCGGCGCTGCATATTTCGTCATGCATCATCCGTCCCCGGTATCCGAGCCGAACAATGCCGTCCGGGGAGCCCAGAGCGTTGTCGTTCATCGCCCCGAGGCAGGCAGTGCTCCTCAGCCTCCGGCAGCACCGCCCGCTGCTGCTGCAGAAACCCCGGTACAAAAGAGCAGCCCTCCGCCGGCGATGAAAATGGCAGAAGAAGTGCCTCCTGCCGCGGCAGTACAGCCGCCTGAACATCCTGCCAAGAAGTTCGAAGTCATCCTCGACAACGTACGCACCAAGGGAGCTGTCAACACGATCAAGCGTATCGGAACAGGCATGGACAGGGCACTGAGCTTTGATATTGCAGAGAAGAAAAATACCACCACGACCTTTGCCCTTTACGTTGACAAGGTTTATCCCTCCGAGGGTGAGGCAACCGCGGATAATCTCAAATTGATGGTGGCAAATATTGCCAACGCGTCGGTCGTGAAAGCGGATGGCGGCTACAGAATACTCATCGGCAAATACGCTTCGAAGGCACGCGCGGCAGCCGACATAAAGAATGTGCAGGCCGCGGGATTAAGAGATCTTCTCAAGCCGGTGCAGAATACTACGTCGGCGTATACGGTCAGGGCGTTTCCGTTCCCCTCTGCCGGTGCAGCGACCGCGTATGAGGCAAGGGTCAAGAGGTATGCAGCGAAAGCAACGACCATGGAAATGAAATAAGATGTTTGAGAACCTTTCGGAAAGCGCGCGCCTTTACCTCAAGGAGTCCCTGCCCAAACAGCTTCTGTCCGCTGTTGTCAGGGGCCTGGTGCCTCTCGAACCCAGGGAACTGCTGATCGTCATCGCCTATCATTACGACAAATGTGACGAACAGACCCATGCGGATGCACTGGCAACGGTCAAATCGCTGCCGGCGGGGGTCATCGATACGGTCGTTTCGGGTGACGTGCCCGATTTTGTTCTGAGCTTCGTGTATCACCAATGCAGCCTGTCCCAGAATTCACTGGATGCCCTGGTTACGAACAAGAACCTTTCCGATGATACCATGGTAAAGCTTGCCGGGACAGACAACGAATCCCTGCTTGAACTCATCGCGAAAAATCAAATGAGGATTCTCAAGGACGACAGGATATTTGATGCGTTGATAACGAACTCCCACCTGCCCAAGGTCGCCAAAGACCAGATCATGGAATTTTTTACCATGGTGGCGAGCAAGGAACTGGCAAAACTGAACATAAAGATCGAAAGAAAAGATGCGGCTGCGGCGGGCAAGGAAGCCGGGCTGCCGGCCGCTCTCACCCGGGGCAGGGATCTGCCGGCGAATCTTCAGAAAACCGGGTTGCCCTCGGATCTCAACGCCGCGGGCCTGCCCTCGGATTCAGCCATGCTCCCGAGCCGGACGTCATCGCAATTACCCTCGGAGGTTGGTTCCGGGCTGCCTGCTAACGTCATCGATGATCTGCCCGTCAACCTGATGGTCCAGGGACTGCCGTCCGAGTTGATA
>JAJYYW010000267.1 GCA_021800575.1 bacterium | reverse complement strand
TGCTCCGCTGAGTGCCCTGTTGTTCGACAGCTGGTACGACAGCTATCAAGGGGTCATCATGGTTGTCCGTCTGTTCGACGGATCCGTGAAGATCGGGGACCGGATACGGATGTTCGCGACAGGCCGCAGCTACGAGGTGACCAACCTCGGTATTGTTGCACCCATGGTCAGGGAGGTGAAGTCCCTTTCCGCGGGTGAGGTCGGGGTCATCATAGCCGGTATCAAGGACCTCCATGAGACCATCATCGGCGACACGATAACCCTTGAGCGTAATCCTGTTCAGAAGCCATTGCCCGGATTCAAACATATCAAGCCGCTGGTTTTTGCCGGGCTGTACCCGGTCGAAAACAACCAGTATGAGCCGCTGAAGGCGGCCATTGAAAAGCTCATTCTCAACGACTCCTCGTTTACGTACGAGCCGGAAACGTCGACTGCCCTGGGCTTCGGGTTCAGGTGCGGGTTTCTCGGATTGCTCCACAAGGAGATCATCCAGGAACGGCTCGAGCGGGAATACGGCCTTGAGCTCATCTCCACGGCACCGACGGTCGCGTACCATATTTACCTGCAGGAGGGCGAGATGCTGTCGGTCGATAACCCGGCGAACTTCCCCGAGGGCAGGTCCGTCCAGCGCATCGAGGAGCCGTACGTGCTCGTCACGATCCATATACCGTCGGAATTTGTCGGTGCGGTGCTGAAGCTGTGCGAGGACAAGCGGGGTACCCAGCGGGAGATGAAGTATCTTACCCAGAACAAGGTCATGATTATTTATGAACTGCCGCTCTCCGAGATGATCAGCGATTTTTATGACAAGCTGAAATCCCTGTCGAGAGGCTATGCGTCCATGGAGTATGAGTTCCTCGATTACAAGACCTCGGACCTTACCCGGTTGAATATACTCATCAACGGCGACCCGGTCGATGCACTCTCGCTCATCGTCCACAAGGACGACGCCTATTACCGCGGGCGTGCCCTCACCGAGAAGCTCAGGAAGGTCATCCCGAGGCAGCTGTTCGAGGTGAACATCCAGGCAGCCATCGGATCGCGGGTCATCGCCAAGGAGAGTGTCAAGGCCATGCGTAAGGACGTTCTTGCCAAATGTTACGGCGGTGACATTACCCGGAAGAGAAAACTGCTCGAGCGGCAGAAAGAGGGCAAGAAGAGGATGAAGCAGGTCGGTGTCATCAACATCCCGCAGGAGGCGTTCCTGTCCGTGCTGAAGATGGATTAGAGAAGGGGATGTGTTGAATTTTCAAGCGAAGATTATCATTCTTCAAGATAGGGGCACGTTGCAACGTGCCTCTACGAGAGAGGAATTCGGAAAGCCAACCCCTGGTTCGCTGCCAACAATAATCCGTCTATTCAAGGCCACGACTACAAAACAAATGAACGTTTGCCGGAATACCCCGGGAATTCCCGTTTGGCAGCGCAATTATTACGCGCATGTGATCCGTAACGAAAAAGAATTGACAGAAATCAGGGAATACATCATAAACAACCCATTGAGATGGGAATTGGATAAAGAAAATCCAAACAAGATAAAAACCGATGATGGTCGTAGGGACGAAGTTTTTTCGCCCATTTTGAAAACAGGTAAAACAAAAAACATAGGAAAGGCAGGGGCAACCCCGCCTCTACAGAAATCAGGTGAAAAAAATGGCCGGTGAGAAAAAGAAAAAAAGTATTGTGCGGGAGTATGCCGAGGCGTTCGCAACGGCGATTATTCTTGCTCTCATTATCAGGGCGTTCGTTATCCAGGCATTCAAAATACCCTCGGGTTCCATGGAACCGACCTTGCTGATCGGGGATCATATCCTTGTGAACAAGTTTATCTATGGCATGCACATCCCGTTTACCAACGACGTTGTGCTTCCCCTGCGCGCACCGAGGCAAAAGGATGTCGTCGTATTTGAATACCCCAAGGACGAGAGTATCGATTTTATCAAGCGGGTCATAGGTCTGCCCGGAGACAAGGTCCAGATCGTCAATAAACAGGTGTATGTGGACGGCAAGGCACTAAAAGAGCCGTACGCATATCACGGGGATCCCGAGGTTCTGCCTGCGAATGAGTCTCCGCGGGACAACTTCGGCCCCATCGTTGTGCCCAAGGGTGACTATTTCATGATGGGCGACAACAGGGATTTCTCGAATGACTCGAGGTTCTGGGGGTTTGTAAAGCGCGACCTGATCCTCGGACAGGCGGAGATCATCTATTTTTCATGGAATCCGAAAACGTATCATGTACGGTGGGACAGATTCGGCATGATTATTCATTGACAATCCCGTGGTGAAAACGGTAAAAACCAGAGCGGATATATGACTTATCACGAGGGCAGATTAATTGCTGTTTCGGGTGTTTTTTTGGTGGCGCTGATAGCCATGGTTGGATGCGGCAACAGCAGTGTTTCAACGACAACGACGGCCCCCCCGCTGACCGTTCCGCTGACCCTCGTTCCGACGTCAGGAACACCGGATGCGGTCAACCCCGATTCCCTGCTGTCCGTCGTTATTCCTGCCTCGGCCGGCATTGTCGATCCACTGTCTGTAAGAGTTAGCTTGTCACCATCTGTCCTGTTTACCGCGGTGAATGTATTCAGCGGCTCTGTATTTGCCAATACTATCGACATTATTCCATCCGGGTTTCTTCCGCAGGCAACACCGTTCAGCGTCACGACGAATTTCCTGGTTATCCGGAATAACACGGTGTATTCGGTAACATCGTACAACTTCTTTACGACGGCATCGATAACAACGCCGTTTCCAGCTGTGCCCGGGGACGGTTACCTGTTGACCATGAACACCCTTTCCCAATCCCAGGGGCTGATGCCTCTTATCACCGGCACCATGCCGGCGGTTGCAATCAGCGTTCTGACGGCAACCGTGTCATCAAATCCCACGGCGACGGGTGCTGACGGCAGTGTCCTGCTGTATGGAGGCAGGGCATTCAGTGATGCGGCCCCATCGGATATCGATCCCGCTGGATTTGCCATGCCTGTTGCAGCGTCCTATCAGGGAAATGAGTTCATTGCTTCCGGCTCTGCGATTATACCTGTTTCAGGCACAACGGTTCCTCTGGTAAGCTTTAGCCTCAGGGGTACGCTGAATACCGATGGTACCCTTTCGGGCGGGGTGTTTTACGGCCTGATTCATTGCGCCGATGCATCATGTTCGAATATTACGGATACAACAATCGCACAGGACCTGTCTCCGTTTGTCAATACGAACAACGACATCGTCGTCCTGGGGACCGTCAACGGTGTAGCAAACCCGGTAACATCCGGAAACTGGATTACAGCAGGGGACACGGTACAAACCAATCTTGCAGACGGGGTGGGTGCAGGTATCATGTTGTTGGCGTCCGTTT
>JAJYYW010000266.1 GCA_021800575.1 bacterium | reverse complement strand
GTGTGGACGGTCTGAAAAAACTCTCCCAGGATGCTTTTAACCTGATCATCACGGATATCAACATGCCGGTGATGGACGGGCTGAAGCTCGTCAGCCTCATCAGAAAAGACGCGGTCTATAAAACAGTGCCCATCTTTATCATCACGACCGAGGGCGGACAGGAAGACAGGGAACGTGCAATGGCTCTTGGTGCGAATGCGTACATAACGAAACCCATTTCCGGGCCGCAGGTCCTTGAGATGGTAAAGAACTATCTCAATATTAAATAGCGCGGCACGGTTATTTGTTTTTGAACAGATCGGGCTGTTTTGCCGTCCGGCTCTCCAGCCCGAGGTGACGGTACGCAAGCTCCGTTGCAACCCTGCCGCGTGATGTCCGTTCCAGCATTCCGCACTGAATAAGGTACGGCTCATATACCTCTTCAAGGGTATCGCTTTCCTCCCCGATGGCAGCAGCGATGGTGTCAATCCCGACCGGTCCTCCGTTGAATTTCTCGATGATGGTTTTCAGAAATCTGATATCCATTCTATCAAACCCCAGAAAATCTATATCAAGCATGGAGAGCGCTTTTTTCGTGATGGTCATATCGATGGAGCCGTTTCCTTCAACCTGGGCGTAATCCCTGATGCGCCGGATAAGGCGTATTGCCACCCGTGGTGTTCCCCGCGCCCGCCGGGCAATCTCGAGGCTGCCTTCGCCGGTAATCGGTATGCCCATGATCCGTGCCGAGCGCTCGATGATCTTCTGTAAATCGTCCGGAGAATAGAATTCAAGCCCTGCAACGAAACCGAACCTGTCCCGCAGAGGGGCGGACAACAGTCCTGTCCGGGTCGTCGCACCGACGAGCGTAAACTTCGGCAGGTCGAGCCGTATTGCTTTTGCTGAAGGCCCCTGTCCGATGATGATGTCGAGCTTAAAGTCCTCCATAGCAGGATAGAGAACCTCTCCCACGGATGCGTTGATCCGGTGAATCTCGTCGATGAACAGAACGTCCCGTTCATTCAGATTCGTCAGGATGGCGGCGATATCCCCGGTTTTCTCGAGGATAGGGCCGGATGTCGTTTTCAGACCGACCCCGAGTTCCGAGGATACGATATAGGCGAGGGTGGTTTTGCCGAGTCCCGGAGGACCGTAGAACAGGATATGGTCCAGGGCATCGCCGCGTTCCTTTGCCGCCCGGATGAACACCTTGAGATTCGAGACAACCTTGTGCTGACCGATATATTCCTCAAACCGGTGCGGACGGATCTTCTGCTCGTAGATCTCGTCATCCTGGAGTTTTCTGGGGTCGAACTGTTCGGTATCCGGCGGTCTGTTCATGTGCCCAGCCGTTTCAGGGAGAGTCTGATGATCCCCGCGATATCCAGGGACGGGTTATCCCGGATCACGCCTTCCACGACGTCGCGTGACTGCTGTTGTTTGTACCCGAGGTTGATCAGAGCCGAGACCGCGTCCGACAAAACAAGGCTGCTCTTTCCCGCGGCAGCGTGTCCGGGTAACTGCAGGCCCTCCATCTTTTCCTTGAGTTCCACGATGATCTTTTCCGCTGTTTTTCTCCCGAGTCCCGGGACCGAAGACAGCCGTGCTATATCCTTCCCGGCAACGGCACTGACGAGTTCGTCGATCTGTATGTTGGACAGTATGTTCCGTGCAACCTTCGGACCGATACCGGAGACGGATATCAATAATTTGAACAGTGACTTCTCTGCGGGAGAAGAAAACCCGTAGAGATGAATATCGTCTTCCCGCACCTGGGTATAGAGATAGAGGGTAACGATGTTTCCTTCATCAGGCAGGGCAAGGTACGTTATCCTGGACACCGAAATTTCAAAACCGATGCCGTTGACATCGATGACCAGGACATCCTGGTTCTTTGCAAGCAAGGTACCCTTAATATGATGCAGCATGATTCAGAAGCCTGTTTTGAAACTGAGCGGAATTAATATGGCAGATCGCCACTGCCATCGCGTCGGATCGGTCCAGCAGCAGTGCTTCGTTGATGTTCAGCAGTTTTTTGACCATACTCTGAACCTGGTCTTTGCCGGCCCTGCCGTATCCGGCAACCGCCTTTTTTATCACCATGGGCTGGTATTCGCTGATTCGCAGGCCCCTGTTCATCGCCGCAAGCATGGCGGCTGTTGCGGACTGAATCAGAACAAACGAGCTCTTCTGGTTCTTGGAAAAGAATACCGTTTCCAGCGCCGCCGCTTCAGGTTTATGGCTGTCAATGATGCCGGTGACCTGCTGATAGATAAACCAGAGGCGGTCCGGTATACCCGCAATGCCGTGCGAGTCGATGACGCCGGAATACACATGACGGTAGCTGTTGCCCGCTGATTCGATAACAGCCCATCCCATGTTATGGGAGCCTGGGTCTATGCCCAGTATCCTCATTGCTCAAGCGCCTCCATGTCCTTCTCTGCAATATCAAAATTTGCGTATACTTTTTGTACGTCATCGTGATCGTCGAGCGCATCCATGAGCTTGATCATCTGTTCGGCTTCTTTCCCTTTGAGCGGGACATACGTTTGCGGGACGAGCGTCACTTCAGCGTAGGTGTACTTGATACCCGCTTTATCGTATTCGGTCTTCACCGTTTCAAACGAGGGTGGTTGGACAAGGACCTCAAACATCTTGCCGTCTTCGTCATGGCTGACATCCTCCACATCGAAGTTCATGGACAGCTCAAGGAGTTTATCCTCGGTGATCGTATCGTCCGGTATCAGGAACTGTCCCTTCTGTTTGAACATCCAGCTCACACAGCCTGCTTCACCGAGGTTCCCTCCGAAACGCGAGAACAGGTGCCGTATCTCGGCAGCGGATCGGTTTTTATTGTCGGTCATCACATTGACCAGGACGGCAACTCCCCCGGGTCCGTAGCCTTCGTACATGAGCTCTTCATAGACTTCACCCTCCAGCTCCCCGGTACCTTTCTTGATCGCGTTCTCTATGTTCGTCTTCGGCATGTTTTCCTGCTTCGCGGCGGTCACCGCTGCCCTGAGTCTCGGGTTCGTATCGATATTTCCTCCTCCTGTCCGAGCCGCAGTTATGATTTCTCGTATAAACTTTGTAAAGAGTTTTCCTCGCTTCGCATCCTCTTTACCTTTCTTGTGCTTGATGGTCGCCCACTTTGAATGGCCGGACATAACCTCATTTCCTCTCTTCGGATTAACCTTTTAGCGCGGACCTCGTTAACCAACCGGCGCGCCTGGCCATCCCATGAAGTGCCACTCGTGAATGTTATCACAGTCGTCGCCGGCAAAGCCATGACCGGCAAGCGGCGACGCCGCGCCGCGAGGATGACCCAGGAGCTTGCCGCGCGGCCGCTCTTCCGTGGGAGAAATCCCGGAGCCGCGGCTGGCT
>JAJYYW010000265.1 GCA_021800575.1 bacterium | reverse complement strand
GCGAGAGAGGATGTGACCCTTGAAGAGGCGAAAAGGCTCCTGCACCAGCACCGGATCGAGAAGCTGCTCGTCGTGAACGGGCGGGGAGAGCTGAAGGGTCTGATCACGGTGAAGGACATAGAGAAAACTATCAAGTTTCCCCTCGCCACGAAGGACAAGCTCGGCAGACTGCTCGTGGGTGCGGCACTCGGTATATCCAAGGACAAGGAGGAGCGTGCCGAAGCGCTGGTCAAGGCGGGCGTTGATTGCCTGGTCGTGGATACGGCGCACGGCCATTCCAGGAATGTGATCGAGTTTGTACGGGAACTGAAGAAGATATACCCGGCTGTCGATATTATTGCAGGCAATGTTGCTACCGAAGAAGGCACCCGTGCGTTGGTGGAAGCAGGCGTCGATGCGGTCAAGATCGGTGTGGGACCGGGCTCCATCTGCACGACGAGAATCGTCGCAGGCATCGGCGTTCCCCAGATCACTGCGATCATGAATGCGCGCCGCGGCGTTGCGGACAGCGGTGTCCCGATCATCGCCGACGGGGGTATCAAGTTTTCGGGAGATATCACCAAGGCGCTTGCCGCAGGTGCCGACACGATCATGATAGGAAACCTGTTTGCAGGCACGGACGAGAGTCCGGGGGAGTTTGTGTTCTTCGGGGGCAGGACGTACAAAGTGTACCGGGGCATGGGGTCCATTGAGGCAATGAAAGCGGGGTCCAAAGACCGGTACGCACAGGAGCATCTCGAGGACGAATCGAAATTCGTGCCCGAGGGCATCGAAGGCAGGGTCCCGTACAAAGGCTCGCTGTCGTCCGTCGTGTACCAGCTGCTGGGAGGGCTGAAATCCGGAATGGGCTACGTGGGAGCGAAAAACATCGAAGAATTGAAGCAGAAGGCACGGTTTGTCAGGATTACCCCGGCCGGCCTCAGGGAAAGTCATGTGCACGATGTTTCGATATCAAAAGAAGCGCCGAACTACCGGCTGGAGATTTGAGCGAAACCGGTTATGACCGAAACTATCGTTATCCTGGACTTTGGTTCCCAGTATACGCAGCTGATATCGAGACGGATACGCGAACTCGGCGTTTATTCGGAGATCATTCCGTTTCAAACGCCCGCGGCAACCATCAAGGACATGAACGCCAGGGGCATCATCCTGTCCGGCAGTCCCTACAGTGTGTACCAGAGAGGGGCGCCGAAACCGGACAAGGACGTTTTCTCACTCGGGTTACCGGTCCTCGGCATCTGTTACGGCATGCAATATATCACCCAGAGCATGGGCGGCATTGTTCAGCGCTCGAAACAGCGTGAATACGGCAGGGCCGAGATCGAGCTGTCCTGCGAGTCGCCCCTGTTCAAGGACATGTGCGCGGATGCGCGCCACACGGTATGGATGAGCCACTCCGACCGGATCGAAAAGATCCCCGAAGGATTTACCGTTGTCGCGTCGTCCGCGAATTCGCCGGTTGCTGCGTTTCAGCATGCGGAAAAGCCGATATTCGGACTGCAGTTTCATCCCGAGGTCTCGCACACCGTCGAAGGGATGCGCATACTCGGGAATTTTATCAATGTTTGTGCCATCACCCAGAAATGGAACCTCGGCGAATTCATCGACACCGCGGTGCGCGGGATCCGGGACACGGTCGGCAAGGACCGGGTCATCGGTGCCATCAGCGGCGGTGTCGATTCGACGGTTGCCTCGGTCCTGACCCAGCGCGCCGTGGGAAACCGGCTCAAGCTCCTGTTCATCGACAACGGTTTGCTCAGGGAGCACGAATCCGGGGAGGTCATGGCCGCGTTCAAGGCCATGCATTTAACGGTGACCCGCATTGATGCATCGGCGGTCTTCCTCGGCAGGCTCAGGGGTGTCACGGACCCTGAGAAGAAACGAAAGATCATCGGCAAGACCTTCATCGATGTATTCGAAAAGCACGTGTCCGGAAAGAACTTCACCTGGCTGCTGCAGGGCACCCTGTATCCCGATGTTATCGAGAGCACGTCCCATGTCGGACCTTCGCAGACCATCAAAAGCCACCACAACGTCGGCGGTCTGCCTGCGAGGATGCGGCTCAAGATCCTCGAGCCCCTGCGCCTGCTGTTTAAAGACGAGGTCAGGAGTATCGGCGGCTTACTCGGGGTCCCCCGGACCATCCTGTCGCGCCAGCCGTTCCCCGGGCCGGGGCTGAGTATCAGGATCCTGGGAGACGTCAACCGCCAGCGCATCGATATCCTGAAGAAAGCGGATGCGATCGTCAGGAGCGAGATTGAACACGCATCGCTGTCCGATACCCTGTGGCAGTATTTCGCGGTTCTCCTGCCGGTCAGGACCGTGGGCATCATGGGTGATGAGAGAACCTATGAGCATGTGGTTGCCATCCGCGCGGTGAACAGTACCGACGCCATGACCGCGGACTGGTCACGTCTGCCGTACGAGGTGATGGACCGGCTTGCTTCGCGCATCATCAGCGAGGTTGTCGGTGTCAACAGGGTGGTGTACGACATCAGCTCGAAACCCCCCAGCACCATTGAGTGGGAGTGACATGACGGGTTCGTACAATTTCGTACATCTCCACCTGCATACCCAATACAGCCTCCTCGATGGAGCAGTCCACATCACACGTCTTGCGGAACGGCTGAAGTCCTACGGCATGACGTCGGTTGCCATGACGGACCACGGCAACCTGTTCGGTGCAGTGGATTTTTATACCCGGATGCGCGACAAAGGCATAAAACCGATCATCGGTGTCGAAACCTATATCACCAATGACAGCATCAGGGACAAGCGCCCGACCTCCGATACCTATCATCTGGTGCTGCTGGCAAAGGATGAAACAGGATACCGGAATCTTTTGCGGCTGACGAGCATAGCGCACACGGACGGTTTTTACGGCAAGCCCCGGATCGACAAAACGCTGCTCGCCCAACACCATGCGGGATTAATTGCCCTGACCGCCTGTCTGCATGGCGAGATACCGTCGAAGCTGTTGTCGGGGAATGCGGCCGGGGCGATCCGTGCAGCAGAGCAGTACCGGGAGATCTTCGGCGACGATTTTTTTCTCGAGGTCCAGGCAAACGGTATCGCCGAGCAGTACACGGTCAACAATCTTATCTACGACCTGTCCAAAAACCTCCGCATCCCCATCGTCGCGACCAACGACGTGCACTACCTCGACAGTACGGATGCAAAGGCGCACGAGGTGCTCCTGTGCATCCAGACCAAGAAAAAGCTCTCGGACGAGGACCGGATGCGGTTCTCGACCCAGGAGCTGTACCTCAAGACGCAGGAGGAGATGGCAAAGGCGTTCTCCTCCCACCCGGAGGCACTGGAATCCACCTGGGAGATCGCCAACAGGTGCAACCTTGAACTGGACCTG
>JAJYYW010000264.1 GCA_021800575.1 bacterium | reverse complement strand
CATTTCCCGGCAGATTCTCCAGCAGGCGGGGAAGGTCGGACGGCTTGTGCGAAAAATCTGCATCCATCTCGAACACGACATCATACCCGTGCTCACGGGCATACCGGAAGCCCTGGTTATAGGCATTGCCCATGCCCATCTTTTTCGGCCTGTGCAAAACATGGATGGCATGGTTTGCCGATGCAAGGCTGTCCACGATCCCCCCGGTTCCGTCCGGAGAGTTGTCGTCTATAATGAGCAGTTCGGTATCCGGAAGGTTCGTCAACACCTCACGCACGAGCCGTTCTATGTTTTCCGATTCGTTGTACGTCGGAACGATCACCAGTGATTTCATGGTTGTATGATCCCCTCAAAATCGAAACACTCGTAGATATAAAACGTCCGTGCATAGTGCCCGTACCGGTAAATCTTCAGGGGCGGCAGTTCATTCCATGCTGCACACCTGAAATGCTTGTACGGATCGATCCTGAAGCTGTTGTCGTTGATGTAAACTGCGTTCCATCCATCGAGTTTGGACGTTACATTAAACCCCCAGTCGTGGTATGAATCGCCCGTTTTGTTCGAGGTGTACACCTGCGGCTGCCCGGGCGCATTGAAGGCGAGCTGGCTCGAGAGCTGGTACTTGTGTGTAAACAGAAATGTCGGGCCCTTCTTCTCGAGTGCGTGATACGCGTCCATCACTTCCCTGCCCGCGGTATGCCAGCCGTACAGATCGTTGGTCAGGTCCGTGTCGACAGGCTTGAGCGGGATCAGGGGGTAATACAACTGGATATGGATAAGCAGGGTGAACAGCAACGCAAGCGCCCATCCTGACCAGAGATACTTCCTGAACCATGGTTTATGGAGCTGCTCATACGACATCTGGATCGAGAGGATGACGCCCGGTATGTATCCCATCAGCGCCCAGTTCGGCTTCGTGTCAACCAGAAAACTGACCGCGAAAAAGAAGAGTATGATGGGCGCCGCAAACGAGGACATGAACAGGAATCCCGTGTTCCCGCGGTTTCTGAACCCGTAATAGACCGCGTACAGAATCAGCAAAAACACCAGCGGGGAGATGAACCCGGCCTGGGAACCGAGAAACGTAAAAAATTTATCAATGCTGAGATGGAAATTCGGGTTGCGCGATACCAGCTCGAATCCCAGCGATTCAAAGTGATGCCGGATGTTCCAGATGATGACAGGCGAGAATATGATGAGTGCGATGACCGCGGCGAGGTACGGCCGTGCATCCCGGAACCATTTCCTGTGTTCACGGGAAACGATCATGAAGATCAGCGTGGAAATAGGAACGAAGATCGAATGGTACTTGCTCAGCATGTCCAGGCCCAGGGCAATGCCCGCGGCGTACCAGTAGTTTCCCCGGTCATCCAGGAATACCTTTATCAGAAAGTACATGGTCAAAAGCCAGAAGAACCCAAGGGGCGCGTCCGGCAGCATCATCAAGCCGCCAATTGCATACGCGGGGATGATATTCAATGCAAGCACGGACAGGAACGCCTTCATCTTGTCCTGCAATATCCTGCCGGCAATCAACCAGACGAGTATGGAATCGCCGATGGAGTACAGGAACGCAGATATCCTCACTGCAAAGGCAGTACTGCCGAACAACCGCATCATCAGATAATTCGACCACGCGACAAGCGGCGGATGCTCGTAGTAGCTCAGGGAAAGGTGGCGGGCATACTGCCAGTAGTAAGCTTCGTCATCACTGAGGTTTAGGGTGAAAATGAATACAAGCCTGATACAGACAAGTATTCCTATGGTTAAAAGAAAATAAAGGGTAGCTTTTTTATTTTTGTCCATAATTGGTTAGTTTATATACCTTTTGCAAAGCAGGTCAATATAATAAACAGCATAACCGCTGTTCAATACTATTGACACTTCTTTGCAGTGTGTGTTACCCATGTACACGTTCAATAAGGAATACAGGAGGTTAGAGAATGCCTTTACAAATTATAGAGGTCAAAAATAAAAAGGAATTGAAACAGTTTATAACCTTTCCGTGGAAGGTATACAAAAACTATCACCACTGGGTTCCACCAATCATAACAGAGAGAATGCACTTTTTCGATAAAGGAAAAAACCCTTATTTCAAAACAGCGGATGTCTCGCTGTTTATGGCACTGGAAAACAATAACGTCGTTGGCACTATATCGGCGCACGCTGATAACGGCTACATCAAATTCTGGGACGATCCGTCCGCTTTTTTCGGATTTTTCGAGTATCTGCCGGAATACCGGTACGCGGAAGCACTCCTGAACAGGGCACTGCAATGGGCACGGGAACACGGGTATAAGAGGATCATGGGCCCGTTCAATTTCAACACGAACCATGAATGCGGCCTGCTCATCGACGGTTTCGACTCGGATCCTATCATCGAGATGACCTACAACCCGGAATATTACCGGGAGTACTATGAAAAATCCGGGCTGAAAAAAGCCAAGGATCTCTACGCGTATTATATCAAGGCGCAGCAAACCCCGGAGATGCTGAACAAGTCGATCGACAAGATTAAACGCAGGGACAATATCAGTCTCCGGTACGTGAACCTTAAAAAGTTCAACGAAGAAATAGAAACGATCAAAGGCATTTATAACCAGGCATGGGCACGGAACTGGGGTTTTGTTCCTCTGACCGGCGAAGAGTTTGATTTTATCGCGAAGTCACTCAAGCAAATCGTGGACCCGGAACTTGCCATGGTCGCGAGCGTGGCAGGTAAACCGACCGGGTTTTCTCTGACCCTTCCCGACTACAACGTAGCGGCCAAGGCCATGAATGGGAAGCTGTTTCCCTTCGGCGTGTTTAAGTTTTTGATGGCAAAATCCAAAATAAAGGTCATGCGGGTCTTTACGCTGGGCGTCATTCCGGAGTACCAGTATCTCGGTGTCGGTGCGCTCCTGTACTATCAGACGTGGCTCAACGGTCTTAAAAAGGGCTACCAGGGCGCAGAGATGTCATGGATCCTCGAGGACAACCGGCAGATGAACCGTGCCATCCAGCGCATCGGCGGCACGGTATACAAAACGTACAGGATCTACGACAAGCCGGTATGAGAGCCCATTCGTCTCTACAGTGACGTAATCACCAGGAGTCTCCATACCTCCTGCATGTGCCTGCTATCCGGCCGGATCACGTGCCGGTGTGTGCGGTATGCTGCAGCTGCAGGGTGCCGATCGATAGATGGGTCAGGCATTTGTCCCTTTCCCACTTGAGCACAAAACACCTGTCCATTCTCGAAGTCGGGTAAAACGGCAGTGAATCGATCACCGTCACCGAGTACCCCATCGCCTCGAGGTGTTTGACCTGGTTGTCTGTTGTCACAAAGAACGAGGGATTATGGAGTGCCAGGTATCGGTTGATCTCCTG
>JAJYYW010000263.1 GCA_021800575.1 bacterium | reverse complement strand
CAACCGCGATGCCCTTAAACCCTATCTCCTGGCGAATGTTCTCGGCGATCCTCACGAGGTTGGTCTTGGACAGCACCAGTTCGCCCACGATATTCATGATGTAATCGAGTTTGGAGATGTCCACCCTCACGGTCTGGGCGATGCCCTTGATCGAGGTGGTCTCATCCATCACCCCTTTTGCCGCGGCAACGACCTCCGCGCTTTTCTGTCCCCCAGCCGGGGCGGCGGGCTGCCTGCGTATGTTCTGGAGCTTGATGTTCTTGAAATCGAGCCCCGCGGTCAACTGTTCCTCCAGCACCTTGGTTCCGAGCAGGATATCGAACTTGATCTCCCCTTCCTGGGCCTCGGTCGTACTCGGGAGTGTCGTTATGATCTCCCCGAAATTTTTCAGCTGGGCAGTAAGGTCTGCAAGCTCCTTGTCAAAGCTGAGCAGGCTGAATGCAACATCGATCTTAAAGAGATTGTTTTGATCCTTGATGTTCTCTCGCAGCCTCGACTCTTCGTACTCGGTCAGCACCGAGAGAATCTCCTTGCTGAGGGCGATCCCCTCGAACAGGGCGTCCTTCTGCTCTTCCGTTTTGCCGGCTTCGGCGTCCTTCAGCTGCCTGAGCAGCGGCTCAATATCCATCCCCTTACCGAACGTGTCCGAAGAGATCATGGTCCTGAGCGTATCGCCTGCAGCGTACAGGGTCTTTATCAGAAGGTCCGTGATCGCAACCTTGCTCAGTCTGACTTTGTCCAGCAGGTCTTCCATCTTGTGGCTTGTCTCGGTGATCTCCTTGTATCCGAACATGCTGGAGATCCCTTTCAGGGAGTGGGCGGACCTGAACAGATCGTTGATGGTATCCGGGTTTGGTTTGCCCGTCTTCCGCACCGAATCGATTTCATTGATGTCCCTGAATATCCGGTCGATCAACTCTTCGGATTCTGCAATGAATTCTTTGGCCGCTTTGTTTTGTTCCATGTTCTATCCGATATACCGTTTCAGCAGGCTCTGAAGGTCCTCGGGCTTAAAAGGTTTGACCAGGTATTCGTTTGCCCCCAGCGCCATGCCTTTTTGCCGGTCCATCGCCGTCCCCTCCGTCGATATGATGATCAGGGGTATGTCCTTGTACTGCTGGTTTTTCCTCACGAAGCTAATCAGTTCAAGTCCGTTGATGTCCGGCATATTGATGTCCGTCACAATCATGTTGAACTGTATCTGCGGCAGGAGCTTGAGGGCTTCAAACCCCGTCGCACTCTCGTACACCTCGTAGGTGCCGTAGCTCTCAATGGCGGAAGCTATGAAGGCCCTCATGGTCGGGGAATCTTCAACGATAAGTATGTTCTTACTCATCACTCATCCTTCCGCTCCCTGAGTATCCGTTCGAGATAGGCTTTTTCCATGATAACACTGGCCTGGCTCATGAATATTTCGAACGTGGTCATGTCCGGTATTTTTTTCCTGAGCGGCACATTATCACCGTAAAATATTGCAGCAACCCTGTTCGCGGTCAGCAGCGGTACGACGTACGACTCCACAGGCCATTCCCCGCCGATCTGCTGGATGAATTTTTTGTTGCCGTCCGTTTGTTCGGGCGCCTCTTTCAGGGACACCTTGTACTTCAGGACTTTGCCGATAATGGACTGCTCGTCAACCTCGATTTCCATCTTCTTCACGACAACATTCGGATTATCGAAAAACGCCTCGAGGCCGAACTGGCCGAGGCCCTTGATCTTATTTTTTGCAACCAGGAACAGTATGCCCCTGTTGAGCAGTTCGCTCGCGAACCGCATAATCAACAGGGTCACCTCCCCGGTAAAGTTTGGATTGATAAGCTCATCAATCATGGATTTTAAGGTCAACAAGCCGGGGCTGGTGTCCGCACGCTGCTCGGTTGTTTCCGGCAGAAGCTCCACCTCGTCTTTGAACTCCTTGGTCAGCTCCTCGGTTATATCCTGCACGAACCGGTACCCGGTATCTTCCTCGTCGCCGGGGGCGGAAGCAGGACCAGCAGGTTCGGCCTTTAACCTGACCTCCCGCACGCCGGATTTGAAGGTAAACCCCGCCTCCTGATACTGCCGGAACAGGGTCGTTACCTTTTCGAGTATTTCCATATACTGGTCGATATCCGGGGATGTCCGGGAAAATTTTTTCGGTTTCTTCAGATAGGCATAGACCCCGTTCAGGTGTGCCTCTTTCAGCACCTCCTCGTTATTGACACTGCTGAGCAGGACCACGGGAACTTTGAGCTTATGTTCGGAAAGCCATGTCAACAGCTCCATGCCGCCGAGCATGCCTTCGCCCTTTGTTTTTGGCATGGTCAGGTCTGCCACGATCATGGGAAATCTGGGCGAATCTTTGATCGAATCAAGATACTCGTACAGGGCGTTCAGATCCGCCATGACCGACGTTCTGAAACCGCGCGATTCAAGGCTTTCCTTCAGAAAGATCTGCGAGTCCGCGCTTTGATCGACGATGATGAACTCTTCCATTTCTCTAATCTGGTCGCGGAATTCATCCTTCGGTTCTTCCTCTAATCCCTGATCCCTGTGTTTTTCATCTGTCTTCCGGGCACCCTCGATCGCAACGTACTGCGGGTTCAGGGGTACCGCGAGATAGGCTTCCCTCTGCGGCTGATATACTTCCTTCAGGTTTTCGGTTATCTCAAAATCAAAATTCCCCTCGGTCCATGCAAAGAACCGGAAGATGACATTATTCATGTATGCCTGGATGGCGTCTTCCACGCTGTCCGCATTGACAAGGGTCGACTGGAGAACAACTGCTTTGGCATCGCTGTTGCCGCCGGCAGTAATACGGCCGTTCAATGCTTCCGCAGTAGCGGCATCGATACTGCCTTTTTCCTTCAACAGGTCCAGAATATCATTGGGACTGGTACTGGTCGCGGCAGAAATAATCTGACCGTCGATGAAAACGATCTTGCCCTCCTCCCCCTTCCTCGTGAGATAGAGAATACCGGATCGCCTGCTCAGACTAAGAATTTGAAGTATATCTCCCAGTGCCAAATCTTCAAGACTACCAATGAGGCTCATGTATTCAGTTTTTCTCCTATCCTGTTATAGTTTATAATTACTATCATACCAAATGCCCTGTGTAAAGCACCCTACCGGCATGCGCGATCTCGGGAAATGTATGGCCGGAATGGCATTGGGGGACGGCCGCTTGGCCGGGCCGGTTGACTCCGGACCCCGGGGATCAGGACAATGCGATAAACGTGTCGGCGAACGGCTTCAGGTTGATGTCTTTTGTCAGAAAAAGAACCTGTGTTTCCCGGGATACGTCTTTCATGATGCCGTACACAGCTGCCCTGTTGGCGTCATCGAGCGTCATCACCGGATCGTCGATGATGACCGGCCAGGGCCATTTTTCTGCGGCGAACTGCAGGGTA
>JAJYYW010000262.1 GCA_021800575.1 bacterium | reverse complement strand
CTGCTCTTTGTAATCCATCGCCGCGCTCTGCCCGTTGAGCATTGTAACGGATGAGGATCTCGGTGTCCGGATGTGCATTGCTTTGGCACAAGGTATAGTGAACACACAATTATTGACTGTTCGTAGAAAAATGCATACTATTCCTCTATGAAAAATATTCCATTCAACCGGCGCGGACAGGCAGGCAGCTCAAAAGTATCAACCCTGGTATGGATACTTATCCTTGCAGTCATTGTATATGCGGTTGTAAAGATTGCACCGGTCTATATCCGCAACTATCAGATACAGAACCTGTTCGAAGTCAACGCAAACAGGATACAGACAACGCCTCTCAGTGATATCAAGGCTGACATTCAACAAAAGCTTGCAACGATCAAGGCGCCGATTACTATCGATGACGTTGCCATCAATCAAACCAGCCGGACCAGCGTGACGATTGCAGCGGAGTATTCTGCAACAGTGAAATTTATTGACGATTACAAATTAACGTTTCATTTTAGACCAAAAGCTACGACAGATGTACAATAAACATTATTCCTTTAAGTTAATCCTGAGAGGTTAACAAGGATGAGCTGGATAGAAAAGACAGCAATCTTTAAAACAGCTTTCCTTTCAAAGGGAAGCTGTTTTTTTATGGAAAAGGATGGTTATGAAGAACACAGTAATGGATGCGACGGCAATCGAGCGGGCCCTGAAACGGATAGCCCACGAGATCATCGAAAAACATACGGCAGTGCCCATCAGCATCGTCGGTATACGGACCGCGGGTGTATTCATAGCATCAAGGCTTGCCGGGTATATCAGCCAGTTCGGCCAGATCCCGGTCCAGACCGGCATACTCGATATCACCCTGTACCGTGATGACACCGCATTGGGAACAGGCAGGGCCATAGTGCGGGCAACACAGATACCGTTTTCCGTGGACCGCGCTTTTATCATCCTGGTCGACGACGTGCTGTTCACCGGCCGTACGGTCAGGGCAGCCATGGACGCTGTCATGGACATGGGAAGGCCGAAGACCATCCAGCTCGCGGTGCTGATCGACCGGGGGCACCGGGAACTGCCTATCAAGGCAGATTACATAGGCAAGAATGTTCCGACCGCCGACCATGATGCAATCAAGGTCGTTCTGACCGAGAGCGGCAGCGGCGAAGACGCAGTGTATTTACTGCAGAAAGGAGAGTGAACATGGTATCCGGAAAAGGTATCATAGGGCTGAAATATCTCGATAAAAACGATATAGAACAGGTCGTTGAGACAGCCTTTTCCATGCGTGACATATCCCGGAGAAGCGTGAAAAAGGTGCCGACACTGCGGGGAAAGACGGTCATCAACCTGTTCTTCGAGTCCAGCACGAGGACCAAAACGTCCTTCGAGCTGGCGGCGAAAAGGCTGTCAGCCGATGTGGTGAATTTTTCCTACGCATCGAGCAGTACGTCCAAGGGCGAAACCACTATCGATACGGCAAAGAACATCGAGGCCATGAACCCGGATGTGTTCATCGTGCGTCATGCTTCGTCCGGGATCATGGAACTGCTCGCCCGTCACCTCAAAACGCCGATCATCAGCGCTGGAGACGGCACGAACGAGCACCCGACCCAGGGCTTGCTCGACATCATGACCATCCGGGACGAAAAAAAGCGTATCGACGGCCTGAAGGTCGTTGTTGCCGGGGACATCTATCATTCCCGGGTCGCACGATCCGACATCTATGGCATGGGCAAGCTCGGGGCAAAGGTGTATTTCTTCGCACCCCCGACCATGATCACGCCGGAGTACGAAAGCCTCGGTGTCCGTGTCACCTACGATGCAAAGGAAGCGTTCACAGATGCCGACGTCATTATCATGCTGAGGATACAGCTTGAGCGGCAGGCGGCAGGGCTGTTCCCTTCCACACGCGAGTATGCACGGGTCTTCGGCCTCAATGACCAGCGGTTGAAACTTGCGAAGCAGGATGTTATCGTCATGCACCCGGGGCCGATCAACCGGGGACTCGAACTTGCAAGCAGCGTAGCAGACAACGTGGAGCATTCCCGTATCATGCGGCAGGTCGAAAACGGCGTATCCGTACGGATGTCAGCCATTTACCATACGATAGGAGAAGGTCATGAATATACTGATCATTAACGGACTGTTCATCGATCCGTCCCAGGATATGGAACGCACCGGCGCATTGCTCATCGAGGGTTCAACGATAACCGGGGCTGTGGATCCGGCCGTGTACACCATCCAGGGGGATACGGCTTTCCTGAAAGCAGACAAGAACAAAACGTATACGGTCATCGATGCAGCCGGGGCGTGGGTCGTGCCCGGTCTTATAGACATGCATGTGCACCTGCGGGACCCGGGGTATGAGTACAAGGAGGATATCGTGACCGGTACCCGGGCTGCCATGGCCGGGGGGTTTACCTCGGTGTGTGCCATGCCGAATACCAGGCCTGTCAACGACAACAAGGCCATAACCGGTTACATGATCGCTAAGGCCCGGGAGGCAGGCTACGCGCATCTTTTTCCGATAGCCGCGATTTCCAAGGCAAGCCAGGGCATTGAGCTTGCAGAGGTATACGATCTCGTGGATGCAGGGGCGGTGGCTATATCGGATGACGGTATGCCGGTTTCCAGTGCAGACCTTTTGAGAAAAGCACTACTGTATATCAAGCCGCTCGGCATACCCCTCATCGATCACCCCGAGGAAGTATCATTGAGTAAAACAGGATACATGAACGAGGGAGTTGCCTCGGTCAGGCTCGGGCTCAACGGGATACCGCAGAGTGCAGAAAGCGTTGCGGTTGCACGGGACATCATGATAGCCGCTGAGACAGGCTCAAGGCTGCATCTCGCTCACCTCAGCACCCGCTACTCGGTAGAGCTGGTGCGGTGGGCAAAGAAGCTGTGCATCCCGGTGACCTGCGAGGTTACCACGAACCACTTTTCCCTGAATGAAGATGCGGTGAACGGTTACAACACCAACGCGAAGCTCAATCCGCCGCTGAGGTCCGAACGGGACCGGCAGGCAGTGCTCGAGGCACTTGCAGACGGTACGATAGACTGTATCGTGACGGACCATGCTCCCCACGGGTATGACGAAAAAGAGGTCGAGTTCGACAAGGCGCTCAACGGCATAACGGGGCTCGAGACATCGGTGGGGCTCTCGCTGAAGCTCGTTCATGAACGCGTCATCAGCAGGAAACGGCTGGTGCAGCTCATGTCGCAGGCCCCAGCGGCCATCGTGAACCTGAAGAACAAAGGCACCCTGAAAAAGGGTGCCGACGCTGATATCACCATTATCGATCCGGACGCGGCATGGACGGTGGACAAAAACAAGTTTGTGTCAAAGGGCAGGAATACGCCGTTCCACGGAATGGAATTGAACGGCAGGGCTGTAATGACC
>JAJYYW010000261.1 GCA_021800575.1 bacterium | reverse complement strand
TGCCGAGAAATACCAGATGCCTGTCATCCTCCTGATAGACCTTTTTTTATCGTTGTCTGTCAGAAATGTTTCCCTTGATCCTCTGCCGGACCACAAGAAAGGGAGCAACAAATCACCATCCCAGGATGACATGAAACTTTATATGCGCCAGAAGCTGACGGACGACGGCGTATCGCCGCGTGCGATACCCGGACAGGAAAACGGGTTTCAGGTGGTATCGGGCCTTGAACAGAACGAGTACGGCTCTCCTGTTTATGACGAATACTGGCATACTGTCATGACAGAAAAGCGGTTCAGGAAGATGAATTCAGCGCTGGACAACGATGTACCAGCCCCCGAGCGGATCGGGGCACAAGGCAAGGTAAAGCTTGGGGTCATTTCATGGGGTTCCACAGCAGGTGCCGTAGCTGATGCAGTGGATAGTCTGGTCAGGCAGGGCAGGAGCGTTGCAATGCTGAAACTCATCGTGATAAATCCGCTCAGGGAGAAAGAGATTCAAGCATTCCTGGATGACTGCGAACAGGTACTGATACCGGAACTGAATTTCCAGGGACAATTTGCCAATTGGCTTTCCATGCATTTCCAGAAGCCATTCATACGGTACAACAAAGTAGCAGCACGGCCTATCACACACGACGAGATTGAGTCTGAAATCTTAAGAATAATAAAGGGATAGCAATGGATCATTATGTAAAACCAGAAGTATATTATCCTGATGATGATATAGAAAAGGTCAAGGAACAGGGTGTGCTTAAATACCGGTCTGAACGGCTTCCTACCTGGTGTCCCGGATGCGGATATTTTGGTATTGAAACGGCTTTGACCAACGCCTTGAGCAGCCTTGCCATTCAACCGAAGGACCTGATCATGGTCTCGGGTATCGGTTGTATGGGAAGGTACCCGTTTTTTGTGCGGGGATATGGCATGCACACCCTTCATGGCAGGGCATTGCCTGTTGCTTCAGGTGCCAAGCTTGCACGCCCTGAATTGACGGTCCTTGCATTGATCGGCGACGGCGACGGCCTTGGTATAGGTGCAGGACATTTGCCGCATACGATTAAACGTAATCCCGATATTACCTGTGTTTTGTTTGATAATGCCATCTATGGATTGACCAAGGGGCAGACAAGTCCCATGACACCGCAGCACCAGGTGACGAGGTCCCATCCCCTGGGGAACCCTGATCCCAAAATGAATCCAATTTTGCTTGCACTTTCCTATGGTGCCGGATACGTTGCACGGGGCTTTGCAGGCATGCCGGATCAAATGCAGGTCTTGTTTGAGCAGGGCATACGGCATAAGGGTTTTTCCTTCATACACATTATGAGCCCATGTGTGACCTTCGATAAGGTCAATTATCTTTACGATAACCTGAGAAGCTGGGTGAGACCTTTGCCACCGTCGTATGACAGTACGAATCTGGATAAGGCTTTCGATATTGCAAGGGGCGAGGAGCTCTTTACCGGTCTTATCTATAACAAAACTGCTTAACCTGTAAACTGCAAGAAGAAACCGGTTTGCCATTTCGCACTTTCATTTGAAAAATATTTGTCAATTTTTGTCAATGCTGCAACTAATTTGCTCTTTATGTGTTTGATTATCAACAAGAGCATTTGTTTTTCAACAACTTGACAAAGGCAAAAGATGGCATATTATGTGCACTATATTAAAATGAATAGTAAAAAAGAATTAGAATTAAGAGAAGAAAGGAGATAATGTACTGTAATCATGAACAATTTATATGTGATGGTAACGAAAAATAAATTATATTTGAATTTATTTGCGGTAGTCTTGTTAACGGTTGCAGGATGCGGAAATTATAAACAACACCAGGTACAAGCAAATCAACCAATTGCAGCATACCAATTGACCTACAATGCAGAGACAAATCATTTATCTATAAAATCAATCGATGTCACCCCTCCGCATGCTGGTCAGACCGTGACCGGGCTTGCAGGCCTGTTCCAGGCAGGACCGACAATATTCAGTGGCAACAAGATAACGGCACCGGTTTACATCGTCAACAACAGCTCAAGCGCATGGATAGGTGTAGAGATGCAGAATTACCAGCTCCTCACGGGAAACTCTGTGTACGCCCAGTTCCCTGATTTTGGTACAGGCTGGTACATTAACAGCCCTTCCTACGGGGCATGGGGATGGTTGTTTACCTCGGGCACCTTGACATCTCCCTATACCATACCGGCAGGCGGCCAATCCGTGAACAAAGTCATTGGTTATGATGCGAATTCAAGCTTCGTAGCATGGGCATTGATCTATGCCAACATTCCCATTGTAACAGGCATTACCCCGCTCGGAGCACTGGCAGGCCAGCCTATCACCATATCAGGGTATAATTTCACGACGTCGGTTGGCTCAGTAACCTTTAACGGCGTGAATGCAACCGTAACGAGCTGGAGTCCGACAGCCATTGTTGCGACCGTGCCCACGAATGTGACCCTGGGAAACATCATTATCCAGACGACGGATGTCAATACACCGTACTCAAATGCGGTCATCTTCACACCGTATAGTATATTTGCACCATCAGTCAAGGATCCATTCGGCATTACCGTTGACACGATCGGCAATCTTTATGTTGCGTCGAACAGCACGAATTACATTATCAAGATCACACCTTCAGGTTCTGCTTCAAACTATTCCACGCGGGGCAGCCGCGGCACGTTGAGCGCTCCGATGGACCTTGCTTTGGATCCGTCAGGAGATGGAATACTGTATGTTCCGAGCTGCAATAATAATTATGTCGCTTCGGTCAATACAGCAGGAACGGCATCGCAGTTTTCATCCGCGTTCGGGAATTGTCTGTCGGCCTTGAGTTTTTCTGATGCTGGCCAATCGTGGCCGTTGTATGTAACCTCGGAAGGTACCGGTCAGGTCTATTCAGTTGCACGTAATGGCACGGCAACGCTGTTTGCGACCGGGTTTACGCAGCCGACCGCTGTTACTGTCGATGCATCGGGCAATGTGTATGTCGGCGAGTGCAGCAATGGCAGTGTTTATGAGATCAATGCAGCAGGCACGGTAACAACCACGGTTGCATCAGGGCTGGTATGTCCCACGAGCATCAAACAAGATGACAAC
The DNA here is from genome assembly GCA_021800575.1 of bacterium. Taxonomy (GTDB): domain Bacteria; phylum JAMCPX01; class JAMCPX01; order JAMCPX01; family JAMCPX01; genus JAJYLM01. The sequence goes on along the minus strand of JAJYYW010000261.1, from coordinate 322 downwards.
GGGAATATCTATATTCTGGACAATACAACGACGTCGACCATGTATGAATATAACCCTTCAACCGGTAATGTGTCGTACTATGTTGCTGGCAATGGACTTCTCGACGCAAACGGTGGCTTTGCATTCAGCCCCGATTTTTCATTGCTGTATGTAGGGCAGACTTCACCGATCAACGATGTGACCGTTATTCCTTTGAAATAGAGCACTCTTAAGGTTTGAGCAGACCGGTATTAGTCAGACATTATCCTGATTGAACTGCTGCATTTTAGATTAACGTAGAAACCCACCGTCTTTGACGGTGGTTATGGAGAGTTGGCTTTGC
>JAJYYW010000260.1 GCA_021800575.1 bacterium | reverse complement strand
ATCTCGAGCTCGAATTCCTTCCAGCCGAGCACCGATTCCTCCAGCAGTACCTCGTGGGTTGGGCTGACACTCAGTCCGTACTCGACCTTGTCCTCGAACTCCTCGATGTTGTAGGCAATGCTCGCACCGGTACCACCGAGGGTAAACGAAGGACGTATAATAACGGGGAATCCTATTTCCCGGACGAACTTCATTGCCTCTGCCTTGGTGTGCGTGTACTTGCTGAACGGCACCTTCAGGCCGATCTTGATCATCGACGCCTTGAACAGTTCCCGGTCTTCGGCCTTCTTGATGGTGTCGAGCCGTGCACCGATAAGCTCGACGCTGTACTGCTTCAGCACACCGGCGTCCGCCAGGGCGACAGCCATGTTCAGGGCTGTTTGTCCTCCCATGGTCGGGAGCAGGGCTTCGGGCCGTTCCGCCTCGATGATCTTCTTCAGTATGTCCGGATTGATAGGCTCGATATATGTTTTATCCGCGAATTCCGGGTCGGTCATGATCGTTGCAGGATTGCTGTTGACCAGAACGACCTCCAGCCCCTCGGCCTTCAATGCCTTGCACGACTGGGTACCTGAATAATCGAACTCGGATGCCTGACCTATGACAATGGGTCCCGATCCGATTAACATTATCTTCTTGATATCTCTTCTCCTTGGCATGTTCTCCCCCCCATCACCTGATATTTATTCCTGTATCCATCCGTTTTCCAATCCGTTCTTTTCGAGACAATCCATCGCATACCGGTATTCATCCTCGGTAATACGCCTCGACAACTCCCGGAAGCCATGGGCCTTGTTCGCCGGAAAATACTGGTTCATCAGGCTCACATGAACCTCCGGAGACAACCGCTCTGCGATAAACGCCATGGACTCGCAGGTCTGTGCCGTGTCTTCCGGCAGGATCAGGTGCCTGACAATCAAGCCTCTCATGGCAATGCCGTCGCTGTCCAGGACGAGATTGCCCGCCTGCCGGTACATCTCGGCAAGGGCCTTCCTGTTGACTCCGACATAGTCCCGCACCAGTGAATACCTAAATGCGGTTTTATCCGATGCATACTTTATGTCCGGCAGGTAGATATCGATGACTCCGTCGAGCAGTCTGAGCATAGCGACGGAGTCATACCCGCTCGAATTGTATACCAGCGGTATACGGAGTCCCCGGTGCGCCGCGTTCAGCACTGCCTCGAGCATGTGCGGCACCACATGTGTGGGCGTCACAAAATTTATGTTGTGTGCGCCGAGCGATTGCAGCTCGAGCATCATGCCGGCGAGATCATCCGTGGTATAATCGTTGCCGTTGTTGAGCTGGCTGATCGGATAATTCTGGCAGAACCTGCATTGCAGGCTGCAGCCTGCAAAAAAAATCGTCCCGGACCCGCGCGTTCCCGATACCGGCGGCTCCTCCCCATGGTGCAGGGTGTAGCTCGCGATCCGGACGTCCCTGCCGGCACGACAGACGCCTCGCTGGTTCCCGGGCCGGTTTGCTCCGCAGTTTCTCGGGCAGACCGTGCACGGAGCAAGGAATTTTTTCGATGCCTGCACCCGCCGCTCAAGCTCACCGCTGGAAAGCAGATCAAGGTACGAGGGGGCATGGCGCAGCGATTCCCCTGTATCCTTTCTTTCCAACGAGGAGGATACGTTGTTGTTCCCGTGTGAAAAAGGAGGCGAACAGGGGGCTTTATCCGCGGCATCCCCTGCAAAAGACAATCTCATAGCTTGGTCACTCCCTGATAGATCTTCATCGGCTCCACCCAGGTGTATTTTCTGCTCTTAATGCTCAGGGCTGTTATGCCGAACACCTCTCGGGAGTACGCCGTCCTGTCGAACGCGCTGATCGCGGCAAGCCTCGCACGGATGAATGCCCTGGTACTGAAATGATGTGATGCATACGAGGCGAGCAGAGAGGACGTCCGGTCCATTCCGACGAAACGCATCGTCATGATCTCACCGCTTGCCTGAACCCCGATCTCCTCATCCGTGATAAATTCAAACCGTTCGTCAGTGGCAATGTCGACCGCACTATGGCGGTCACGCCGGTTCATGACCGTATAGATGCCTATTCTGCTGATGCGCAGCGCCCGGTAAAGCGCCTCTTGCTCGTACGAAAAACGCAGGAGGTTATCGTAAAAAAAGATATCAGCAGGCGTCCTTCCCGGTTCGGCGTACCTGTCCATGAGAAACCAGTGACTGAACATGATAAGCCGGGAACGCATCTCGGTGTCATCTGTAGGCGGGATCGGAACCAGAAGATCGAATTCCTTCCGTGCCTCTACCAGTTCGTTCTTGAACCGTTCCGAGGCATAATCGTACATGGTCAACAGACCGTGCCGTATGGTTCTATTGTTTTCTGTCATAGACCAGTTTTGAAAACTCCTTAAAAATATATCCTGATTCACGGGGTCCGGGCGATGCTTCGGGGTGGTGCTGGGTTGACAGTATAGGTTTGTCCCGGTGAACAAAGCCTTCCAGAGTCTGATCATTCAGGTTGATATGGGTAATGTCCACCTGCGAGCGCACGGATTCCGGCTCGATGGCAAAGCCGTGGTTCTGAACGGTGATCTCAACACCGCGCGTTTTCAGATTGAGCACGGACTGGTTGGCTCCGTGGTGCCCGAACTTCAGCTTGACGGCACGTCCGCCGAGTGCCAGCCCGAGTATCTGGTGCCCGAGGCAGATCCCGAGAACCGGCTTGCTGCTCCCGATGATTGCCTTCGTGTTCTCTATGATGGAAGAAAGTGCGGATGGATCGCCGGGACCGTTTGAGAGCACAATACCCTGGTAATCGTCTTTCAGAAGTTCATCCACCGGCGTCGTGCACGGGAACACTCTCACCCGCAGCCCCGCCGAAACAAGAGACCTGAGGATATTTTTCTTTACCCCGAAATCGTACACGGCAACCAGGGGGTACTCCTTTGCATACAGTTCCCGGTAGCCGCTGTCGATTGACCACAGCGACTCTCTGAAGTCGTAGGGCTGCTGCGTGGTGATCTCCGTGACTATGTCCCTGCCGACCAGGTTCGGCTGACGGGAAAGCTGCTCCCTGAGATCGCTCTCGCTCAAATCAAACGAGGACAGGATGCCCATCATTGCACCCTTGGTCCGGATCCTTCTCACCAGCATCCTCGTATCGATGCCGGACAGACCGACCAGGTGGTGGCGGGTCATAAAGCTGTCCAGTGTTTCCGTGGACCGGTAATTCGACGGCGCATCCATGTACTCTTTTACGATGAACCCGCTCAGGTAGGTTCTGGAGGATTCGTAGTCCTGGATATTGGTGCCGACGTTGCCGATCTGCGTGTAGGTGGAAACGAGTATCTGCCCGTAGTACGATGGATCCGTCAATTCCTCCTGGTACCCGGTCATGGATGTATTGAATACAACCTCACCCGCTGCTGTACCCCTGTATCCGAAGGACTTTCCCCTGAATACAGAGC
>JAJYYW010000259.1 GCA_021800575.1 bacterium | reverse complement strand
AAAGGTTGGTGTTGGTCAGATCCGCATACCGGAAGTTTGCGTTCCTGAATATACCCGAGGAGAGGTCCATGGATTTCAGGTCGATCCCCTTCAGATTCGCCCCCTCGAAAGATACCTTGTTTTTAATCCCCTTCTCGATATCTTCGCGCGTCAGATCGTTCATTGTATATCATCGATAAATTTTTTTATTTTCTGCTTCGTGTCTTCCCCGATGTGCAAAAACTCGATGCCCACACCCGGCACGATATTGTTCTCGATCGACTCTCCTTCCGTGATGATCCACTTGACGATGCCGGTCGCCTCGAGCAGGTTCACGCTGTCCGGGATGGTGAACTTCAGCGACAGATGCTTGCCCACGGGCAGGGTCTCCGTGGTCTTCAGGAAGATGCCACCCTCGCTCAAGTTGGTCGAATAATCGTACAGGTAGGCCTCGCTGTCCGGATAATCGAGCAGGAGTTTTATGGTTGCATCATCGGAAGAGACGATGACGACCCTGACCATCACCCGCGGAGACTTTCGTTTATTGATGCTGAATTCCTCCATGGCGGTTCCTCTTACACCGGCTGCCGCAGGGATATCTTATCGATAAAGTTGTTCAGCTTCTTTTGATCATCATCGCTCAGGCTCTGGAACTGCACGCCCATACCCGGGATGAGATTGGTGCCCTTGATCTGCTGGGGATCGTTGATCCACAGGATCGTGCCCTTGACCTTGATCGGCACCTTGATGTCCGGTATAACAAATTCCACGGAGATACTCGTCCCGGTCTTCAACGGACTCTTGGTCGATATGAACATGCCTCCCCTGCTGATGTTCATGGCATAATCCGATATAAAACTGGTGATGTCCCCGTACTTCACCTCAAGTTTGGTATCCAACCGCTGTGCGCGTCTTTTATCTTCACCCATATATACCTCCTTGTCGCACAAAATTATAATAGAGTGATCCGGAAAATGCAATACTTATCCTGCAGAAAATTGCACCCGGACATCTCCATTCCCTATCAGCGCTCGTCCCTGAACGACATCTTGAGTTCGTACATACCGCTCTCTGATTTTTTCTCGATATTAAACCCGGCCTTCTCAAACAGGTGGAGCATGTGCTTGTTGTTCATGAGCAGGGCAGCGGTAAAGCCGTGGAGCCCGTTTTTCTTCGCGATATGGGTTATGGATGAGAGCAGTTCGGTACCGATGCCGCGGTTCTGGTACTCGTCACGGACGACAAACGCGATCTCCGCCATGTTGGACACCGAATCGATGAGGTACTGTGCCATCCCGAGTATGCTCTCCTTGCCGTCCGTGCTGATGGTCGCCAGGATGATCATCTCTTTCGTGTAGTCGATGGCCACGAACTGCTGGAGCCGGTTGTGGGGCATGTCCATCCGCGTCGAGATGAAACGGCGGTACATGGAGTCGTCCGAAAGCGAGTAGAAAAAATCCTTCAGCAGGGGCTCGTCGCTGATTTTCACGGGGCGAAGCAGGATCTCGAATTCCCTGTTCGTTGTCCGGTAGGTTTCGAGAGCCTCGGGATACTCGCCCGCCTTTCCCCTGATGAAGACCTGGTCCCGGTAGATGAGATTGCCCGCCTTAGCGGCCTCGATCAGCCCCTGCCTGAAGTCAGGGTGTGCGATAGAGATGAGGTCCATGGCACGCTCCCGCAGGTTCTTGCCGTGCAGGTACGCGATGCCGTACTCCGTCACAACGTAGTGCAGGTCGCCTGCCGTCCAGGTGACCTTTGCTCCCTCGTCCAAAAACGGTACTATCCGCGAGACGGTGCCGTTCTTCGCAGTGGACTGCAGCACGAGGATGGTCTTGCCTCCCGGAGACACGGTGGCGCCGCGCATAAAATCCGCCTGACCGCCGATGCCGCTGTAAAAAGTCCTGCCGATGGATTCGGCGGTGGCCTGGCCGGACAGATCGATCTGCAGGGCGCTGTTGATCGCCGTCATATTCTTCTGGCGTGCTATCACCGTCGGGTTGTTGGTGTAATTGACAGGACGGAACTCGATCGCGGGGTTATCGTGCAGAAATCCATACGTTTCCCTGTTCCCCATGCAGAACGCCGCAACCGTCTTCCACCGGTTGAGCTCCTTGCGGCTGTTGTCGATGACACCCTTTTGCATCAGTTCGACAATGCCGTCGGATAACAGCTCGGTGTGGACGCCGAGATGGCGCTTGCCCGAGAGCCGGGGAAGGATGGCATTCGGCAGGCTTCCATACCCGGCCTGAATGGTATCGCCGTCCTGGACGATCTGGGACACGTACGTGCCGATCCTGTCCGCGATACCGGCGGGCACCGTGAATGCGAACTCGAGCAGGGGCTCGTCGCGGGGAATGATGATGCTGATGTCCTCCGCATGGACGAACGTCTCACCAAGCACCCGCGGCATGAAGCTGTTGACCTGCGCGATCACCAGCGATGCGTTCTCCACGGCGGCCTTGACGATGTCGACGCTGATCCCGAGACTGAAATACCCGTGCTCATCGGGCAGGGAAACCTGGATAAACGCGATGTCAATGGGGATGAATTTCCGTCGCAGCAGTTCCGGGACCTGCCAGAGGAACACCGGCGAGTAATCCGCAACCCCCGTGCTGATCATCTCCCGGGTAGTGGCGCCGGCGAAGAAAAAATTATGGCGGAAATTATCACGGTACTGCTCGTCGGCGTACGGAGAAACACCGAGGGTCCAGACCTGGAGCAGCTCTGCGTCCACCAGGCTTTTGGGGTGCGACTGGACGTACCGGATCATCGACCCCACAAGGTGCTGCGGCTCGCCGCAGCCCGTACCGATGAAGATCCTGCTGCCGGGGTGTATCCGGCCAAACGCCCTGCTCTCGGAAACGAACTTGTCCGGGTAGCGGTTCCTCAGCGCATCGAGGTTCGTGTCCTTCACCGCCGTATCCCCCGCCGTTTTCTATTTTTCCACCACGACTTCATGGTGATGCCATGCCTGTCCGCCATAGTGGTATTCTACCGCATCGTTTTCTGCAAAGGAAGCTTTATGATAAAAGTTGATCCCGGCGCGGCCTGCCATCCTCCCCGGACGGAATCCGGGGACCGGCTATACTTCTTCGCTCTTTTTGTTGATCCCGAATTTCTCGAGCCGGTACTGCAGTGTCCGGTAACTCATGCCGAGCAGGGCCGCCGCCCTCGCGATGACCCCGTCTGATTTTTTCATGGCCTGCGCCAGTATCTCTTTTTCGAGCTCGTAGAAGCTGATGCCGGTTTCCGGTAGTTCGAACTCGTACTTATTGATCGCAATGGGGGTTACCCGCACTTCGAGGGGGAGGTCGTCCCTGGTGATGGTGTTTCCCTCGGTCAGTAGCACGGTCCGCTCCATGACGGATTCGAGCTGGCGCACGTTGCCAGGCCAGTTGTACTTCAATAGCAGGGAAGCCGCATCGTCGGTGATCCTGCTGATCTGTTTTGAATGGATA
>JAJYYW010000258.1 GCA_021800575.1 bacterium | reverse complement strand
AACCGTATCATACTATCTTCATGACACGCATACGCGATCCCGTCAAGAAAAAGGCCGGGGTATTGTCGGTACGCGCTACCCGTGCATTACAGCACGGTTACCGGTACTCGCCGAACACCTTCCGGAGCGTATCCGAGATCTCGCCGATGGACGCGTACGCCTTCACCGCGTCGTAGATAAACGGCATGAGGTTCTCCCCGGTGCCCGCGGCCTCCCTGAGTGCCCCCAGCGTTCGTTCCACCCGGGCGTTGTCCCTGTTCTTCCGTACGTCGTTTAACCTTGTCACCTGTGTCTTTTCGATCTCCGGATCGACCCTGAGCAGGCCGATCGGCGTCCGTTCGTGATCCGTGAATTCGTTGATACCAACCACGATATTCTCTTTTTTTTCGATGGCCTGCTGATACCGGTATGCGGAATCCTCGATCTCGGTTTTAAACGAGCCGTTCTGGATCCACTTTATGGCGCCGCCCGTTTTCGCTATCCGGTCGAGGTAACTGCCGACCCGCTGCTCGATTTCACGGGTCAGGGACTCGACGGCATACGAGCCTGCAAACGGGTCCACAAAGTCCGCAACCCCGGACTCGTGGGCAATGACCTGCTGTGTCCTCAAGGCAAGCCTGACGGACGCTTCCGTAGGCAGTGCGAGTGCTTCGTCCCGGGAATTCGTGTGCAGGGACTGCGTACCGCCGAGCACCGCAGCGAGGGCCTGGATGGTTACCCGCACGACATTGTTGTCCGGCTGCTGGGCCGTGAGCGTCGCTCCGCACGTCTGGGTATGGAACCGCAGCATCATGGACTTTGGACCCTGGGCGTTGAACTGGTGCTTCATGATGCCGGCCCATATCTTCCGTGCTGCCCTGAATTTTGCTATCTCCTCAATAAGATTGTTGTGGACGCCGAAGAAAAAAGAAAGCCGCGGGGCGAACTCGTCGACATCCATCCCCGCGCGAATACCGCTCTTCACATACTCGATCGCATCGGCAAACGTAAACGCAAGTTCCTGTACCGCGTTCGCTCCGGCCTCCCGTATATGGTAGCCGGAGATGCTGATGGTGTTGAAGCTGGGCAGGTGCTGTCTGCAGTACGCAAAAATGTCCGTTGTAATACGCATGGAAGGTTCGACGGGAAATATGTAGGTACCCCGCGCGATGTACTCCTTGAGAATATCGTTCTGGATGGTACCCTCGAGCGTGCCGTGTGCAACGTCCTGCCGGTCGGCAACCGCCATATACATGGCGAGCAGGATTGCAGCCGTTGCGTTGATCGTCATAGATGTGCTGACCCGGTCCAGCGGGATGCCGTCGAACAGCACCTCCATATCTCGCAGGGTATCGATCGCCACACCGACGCGTCCGACCTCCCCCGCACTGACCGGGCTGTCCGAATCATATCCCATCTGGGTCGGCAGATCGAAGGCCACGGAGAGTCCTGTCTGGCCTGCATCGAGCAGAAGTTTAAACCGCTGATTGGTTTTCAGCGCATCGCCGAAACCTGCGTACTGCCGCATGGTCCAGAACCGCGTTCTGTACATGAGCGGCTGTATGCCCCTGGTAAACGGGTATTCGCCCGGAAACCCCGCATCCGCAGGGTAATCCAGTGCCGCGGTATCGAGCGGGGTGTACAGGGGCTCCACCGGTATTTCGGACGAGGTGACAAACGCCTTTTTCCGCTGACCGGATGCGCCTTGTTTCTGCTTCCACCGTTCAACATCCCGCTGAAGGAGGTCCTGCCCGCTCGTGGGTGTCATAACGGAATCCTCGTATCTATTTCCAGCAGGGCGGCGTTGTTTTCGACCTTGTCCCCGGTCTGCACGTACACTCCGGTCACCATGCCGTCCGCCGGTGATCTGAGTTCGTTTTCCATCTTCATCGCCTCGATGACGATCAACGGCTGGCCCTTTCTGACCTTGCCGCCCTTTTCTACCTTCACGGCCACGATCTTCCCGGGAATGGTTGCCGCTATCTTAAACAGCGTTTGATCCTCGTGGAGCTTCCGGTCCTTCCCCCTGGTATTGTCGGTCTGATTTTTGACCCGGACCGAAAACGTATGCCCGTTCACGCTAACCGTGTTCATGGACTTGTTTTTATGGAACACGACATCGTACGATCGGCCGTGGCTCAGCAGCGAAAACACGCTGACATCGTCGTGTCTGATCAGGGACGCATCAACAACTACGTCCCGGCCATCGACCAGACACATGTACGTGCCCTTTTCTTCTCTGACAATATCTACCGTGTGTGCGGCATCGTCTATATCTATGTGTATCTTCATCGTGCTGTCTCCGTTCTTCAGAAAATTGTCCGGGCAAGAAGGTCCGGACGGGGTATACCGTTATAGCCGTTTGCTCCTTCTTTTCACGGCCCGCAAGATCCCCGGCAGGCCAACGTTGAGTGCCAGGTTGACAAAGGGATCCGGAACAACGACCCCGGGATCGGCAAACGCGTTGTACAGAACAAAGGTAGCACCGTCCGAGTACGGGACCAGTGTCCAGGAACCCCGGTCCGACTTCATGTTACCGGCGAGCATCTCCCATGAATTTATCCACACATCCTCTCTCTTCTGGTCTGTCAGTTTTATGATATACCACAGGTCCCTGAGAGGCCACGGCATGTTCAGGAGATTGAAGAAATACCCCGTTGCGCCGCTCATTGCGCTGACGCGGTGCTCTCTGAGAAAATCCATCAGAACGCCGGGATCGGACGAGGAATAATCGAACTTCAGGCCGAGTGCCTGCTGCACTACCGCGGGGTCGAAGAGTATGCTCTCTTTCGTGTTCGGCATAAAGTCCTTGAAGTTGTTGTGATCGTGGATAACAGCCCACACCTTCTCTATCGGCGCATCGAGTATCCCCGCCGCCATACCGGTTTTGATGCCCGTGCCCTGGACTGTCTCGAAGGTCCGCACGATCTCTCCACGCTGAATGTCGGCCACCTGCCGGTCCGTCAGACGCAGACCATACTGTTTTTCCACGTTTTCTCTTGTCAATTCCATACCACAAACCTGCTTCCGACCTATCACCTCCGGCCAAGAAGTGCAAGCCGTACGCCGGCAGGCGGCACAGAGGGACGTGCCTGGTCCGGTACCGGCTTATCCCCGAACGAGCTTCAGAAACTGCTCCTCGGTCAGGATCGTGAGGCCGAGGCCGCGTGCTTTATCGAGCTTGGACCCGGGCTGGTCCCCGGCTACCACATAATCGACCCGCTTGCTGACGGACTCCGTAACACTGCCGCCGCTGTGCTCGACCAGTTGCCGGGCCTGATCGCGCGAGAGGGTTGAAAGACCGCCGGTAAAAACAAACCGCTTCCCCTTCAAATGTCCGGTCACCGCTTTCTCATAGGGATTGGTAAGACGGAGAGATGATTTCAATTTCTTCAGAAGCTCCTGGTTTTCTTTCGTCCGGAAAAAATCATGGATGCTTTCGGCGATCCCGGGACCTATC
>JAJYYW010000257.1 GCA_021800575.1 bacterium | reverse complement strand
CCTCGTCCGGGTCAACGGTGTCACCATCGGGAGCAAACGGGTGGTCATCATGGCCGGTCCGTGCTCCATCGAGGGCAGGGACATGCTGTTATCGGTCGGGAAGAAGGTAAAATCCGCGGGCGCATCGATCCTGCGCGGAGGAGCGTTCAAACCGAGAACATCGCCGTACTCGTTCCAGGGCATGGGCAAAGAAGGTCTCGAGCTCCTCAGAGAGGCGAAACACCTCCTGCACATGCCGGTGGTGACCGAGGTCATGGATACGCGGGACATCGATCTGATCGCCGGGTACACGGACCTGTTCCAGGTAGGTGCGAGGAACATGCAGAACTTCTCACTGCTCAAGGAACTGGGGTCCACGAACAAACCCATCTTACTGAAGCGGGGACTCTCTGCAACGATCAAGGAACTGCTCATGTCGGCGGAATACATTGCGAGCAAGGGAAACGAGAAAATCATCCTCTGTGAGCGGGGCATTCGGACCTTTGAGACAGAAACCCGCAATACGCTCGATCTCAATGCCATCCCGGTCATCAAAAAACTGACCCACCTTCCGGTCGTCGTGGACCCGAGCCATGGCACGGGCAGGAGGGACATTGTCGCGACCATGTCCATGGCGGCGATCGCAGCGGGAGCGGACGGTATCATCGTCGAAGTTCATGAACATCCGGACAAGGCGCTCAGCGACGGCGAACAGTCCCTGACCCCGGACGAATTCAAGCAGATGGTCAGGGCGATCGGCAGGATAGCCAGTGCTATAGGAAGGACCATATAGACGTGCCGGACGTCCGCAGCGTTTCCGCGGTTACAGCAGGTGAAGAACGGAACGGGTAATCATGGATCGTGTATTACTGTCGGGTAATGAGGCAATAGCCCGCGGAAGTTATGAAGCGGGATGCACGTTTGCAACGGGATACCCCGGAACCCCGTCCACCGAGATACTCGAGAGCATCGCAGGCTACGAGGGTATTTATTCCACCTGGGCTGTGAATGAAAAAGTGGCGCTCGAGACGGCTTCGGGTGCCTGCCTTGCAGGCGCACGTTCGCTGGTGACCATGAAGCACGTGGGCCTGAACGTCGCGTCCGATCCTCTCATGACGCTCGCGTATACCGGGACAGGTACGGGACTTGTTATCGTCTCTGCCGACGATCCCGGTATCCACAGCTCCCAGAACGAGCAGGACAACCGCTGGTACGCCCTGATGGCGAAGATCCCCATGCTGGAACCCGCCGACAGCGAAGAAGCGCGCCTGTATACCAGGAAGGCGTTTGACATCAGCGAGGAGTTCGACCTGCCGGTCCTGCTGAGGATAACGACGCGGATCGCGCACGCTAAGACGGTCGTGCGTCCTGAGCAGCCACGGGATCCACGGAAAACGGTGTTCCCGGCTCCTGCCATAGAAAAGTATGTCATGGTGCCTGCGAATGCGCGGAAGGCGCGGCTTTCCCTCGAGGAAAAGCTGAACCGGCTCGCGGCTTTTTCCGAGCAGTGCACGCTGAACAGCATAGAAGAAGGAACCGCCGATGTCGGCATTATCACCTCGGGCATTTCGTACCAGTATGTGAAGGAGACCATGCCTGAGGCCGGCATACTCAAGCTCGCCCTGACGAACCCGCTCCCCCTGCACCTGATCCAGACATTCATTGCGCGGTTTCGAAAGGTCCTGATTGTCGAGGAACTGGATCCCTATCTGGAGATGCAGATACGGCACCTGTCTCCGGCGATTCACGGTAAAGACGTTATCCCGTCGATCTCGGAACTCAACCCGGAACGGGTCAGGCAGGGCATACGGGCCTTTGTTGGAGGATCGTTTACCCCTGAAGCACCGTCCGCCCGTCCGGTACCGGATGTCATTCGCAGGCCTCCGATTCTGTGCCCGGGGTGTCCCCACCGCGGGCTCTTCTATCAGCTGGGCAAGCAGAGGACGTTTATCGCCGGCGATATCGGGTGTTACACGCTCGCATATGACGAACCGCTCAAGGCGGTGCACACCTGTCTCGACATGGGGGCGGGCATCGGCCAGGCAATGGGCATCGAACGGGCCATGCCCCGGGGAAGTAAAAAGCCTGTTGCCGTGATCGGGGATTCGACGTTCCTCCATTCCGGCATGACCGCGCTGCTCAACGTTGTGTACAACCGGAGTAACATTCTCGTGGTCATCCTGGATAACCGGACGACAGCCATGACCGGGGCGCAGGCAAATCCGCTCTCCGGGACGGATATTCACGGCAATCCCTCGCCCGAGATCTCCCTGGAGAAGCTGGTATCAGCACTGGGGGTCGGCTGGGTGAGGACGGTCAACCCCTACGAGACAAAGCCGCTCGAGAAAGCCATCAAAGAGGCGTCAGCGTACGAGGGACCGGCGGTCCTGATAACGAAAGCCCCGTGCGTCCTGCTGCCGGAGTTCAAGAAGAGCAGGCCGAAACCGATGACGGTGAAAACGGACCTGTGTACCGGCTGTACCATCTGCCTGAACATAGACTGCCCGTCTATCTGGTGGGAGCCTGCCGGGGTGAAGGCGTCTGGCAGGAAGCGGGCGAAAGGCATTGCGTACATAGACCCGGTGAGCTGTACGGGCTGCGGCCTGTGCGCGGACGTATGCTCGTTCGATGCTATCGTCAGGCTGACGGACGACGCCGCTCCGCGTGAAAAAGGAGGCGCGTAGTGCATGCCGGGAAGGACCTGGATACCGGGGTGATGAACACGGTCGTTACCGGCGTCGGCGGCCAGGGCGTTGTCTCGGCATCCGACATCATCGCTGCGGTGGCCCTTCGTGCGGGCCTGGACGTGAAGAAGAGCGACGTTCACGGCATGGCGCAGCGCGGCGGTGCGGTGACGAGCTTTGTCCGGTACGGCGCAACGGTTTATTCTCCCATTATCGAGCAGGGCACTGCCGATGTTCTCATAGCCCTCGAGGAACTCGAGGCCTTACGCGGCGCCGCGCTGCTCAAGGACGACGGTACGGTCATCCTCTCGGATTTCCATACACCGCCGCCGGACGTTGCGCTCGGGTTTAAGCCCTATCCTGAACATATCCGGGAACAGCTCCTTGCGATAAAGCCCGGAGCCACCTGCCATCACGCGGGTGTTTACGAGATGCTCCGCCGGTACCCGGGCTCCTCGATCAACATGTTTCTCCTCGGTCTGTATGCGCGTTTTCAACCGTTCGAAAAAATGATATGGTTGGATGCGATGACCGAAAAATTCAAAAAACCAGAGATGGCCATAAAGAGTTTTCTTTATGGATACACAAAGGAGATGGTATGATCCTCAGAGAGGTTGAAAGCTCCGCACGGGCGCAGCTTGACGAGATCAAGCTCAACAAACTGAAGTGGGTTGTCGGCTGGGTGTACGATCGCGTGCCGTTCTACCGGCAGCGGTTCGACAAGATCGGCCTGAAGCCGCACCACATCAAGACCCTGAAGGACATCGAGCACGTGCCGTTCACGAGCAA
>JAJYYW010000256.1 GCA_021800575.1 bacterium | reverse complement strand
TCTACGCCCGGGCGATCGGGGTGAACATCGACGACCTGCTCATCTCGCAGCCCGACACCGGGGAGCAGGCGCTCGAGATCGCCGACATGCTCATCCGCTCGGGAGCCCTCGACGTGGTGGTGATCGACTCGGTGGCTGCGCTCACGCCGCGTGCAGAGATCATGGGCGTGGGCTGGACATCAGACGCCTATCATTTCACACGGCCAAACGGCCCGACCGTTATTCGTGCGATGCGGGAGGCCATTGACGATGCAGGACTGCAGCCGGCGGACATCAACTATGTGAACACGCACGGCACCTCGACGCCCAAGGGCGATGCGAATGAGATCAACTGTCTTCGGGAAGTGTTCGGCAGCAACCTTGAACACACGCCGGTTTCTTCCAACAAGTCCCAGATCGGGCATACGCTGGGTGCTGCTGCTGCCATCGAAGGTGCGCTGACCATCGAGGGGATGCACCGGGGGATTATTCTTCCGACCATGAACCATGTTCCGGACCCCGCGTTCCAGGGCGTCGACGTCGTGCCCAACGAGGCACGGAAACAGACCTTCGAGATTGCCATGTCGAATGCCTTCGGTTTCGGTGGTACAAACTGCTGCATCGTGTTCAGGGGGGTTTAGATGAGACCGGCTCCCTTCACACCAGAACCTGTCAGTACGGATTCTCCCTTCGTCCGCGACGCAGTCGGCAAACTGATCTGGCACCGGGTGTTCAACCGAACCCTGTATGCGGACACCGACCGATCCGAAGTGGTTTACCATGCGAATTATCTCCGTTACTTCGAACTCGGGCGTGCGAGCCTGATGCGGGACATCGGGTATCCGTACAAGGAGGTTGAGGACAGCGGGTATGTGTATCCGATCATCGATCTCGGCGTGACCTACCATGCCCCGCTCTATTATGATGATCCCATGTGGATCCATACGCGCCCTGCTGAAATAACCCGGGTCAAGGTTGCGTTCAGGTACATCATCACGCATGCTGAGACCGGTAAGATGATCTGTACGGGGTTTACACAGCACTGCGCCATGAGTCCTTCGGGATGGCCGGTCGCTGTGGATACGAAGACCGTGCACCTGTGGGAAACGTTTCCGAAATAACACCAGACATGCGGTTCCCGGTCCGGATACTCAACCATCCCTATCTTGCCGATCACAGGGTCGAGGGGCAGCCCGTGTATCCTGCAGTAGAATCGCTGGAGAGGCTCGCCGAATCAGCGGCAGAGCATCGTCCCGGTTACCGGGTCCTGAGTTCGAAGGATGCTGCATTCCTCAGATTCCTTGCTCTGCCTCCCGGGCAGGCGGGCATTGATGCTTTTGCCGAGATCGGGACCATGGATAATGGCGATCTGACAGCCTCGCTGGGTACGGTTGTTCATGCGGCACGGGGATCCGTTTCTCGGAAGCCGGCCGTCCGGAACTGTTGCCCCTCGACCGCGCCTGTGCCGGTGAGGGCGTGTGTTATGCCGTACCTGCGCAGCGGCTGTACGATGAGCTTGTTACCTTCGGACCGTCGTTTCACAATGCAGCGGGGACCGTGTTCCTGTTCAACGACGGTGCAGTGGCAGAACTGAAAGCACCTGACTACGGAATACGCGATCCGTTGCTCGGTTCCCCGTTCGTCCTCGATGCCGCATTCCACGTTGCCTGTGCATGGGGACAGCGCTATCACGGCTTCGTCGCGTTTCCCGTGGGGTATGCCGCAAGAACGATTCTGTACCCGGCCCAGGCCGGTAGATCGTACTGGTGCAGGATTGTTCCGGCAGGTATACGGGATGCCGGCACCCTCCTGTTCGATATATGGATATACGATGAGGGCGGCAGGTTGTGTGAAGTTTCCTCCGGCGTCCGGATGCAAAACATATTTCAGGACAGGCTGCAGGTCCCCGCCTGGATACGGACGGACCGCAGCGACGATTTCCACATCCTGCGGGAACAGGCCGCAGCGTTCTCCGTGGTGGAACTGGCCAGTCTGCTGCCGTTCTCCGGCAGGGTTCTGTCCGGACACGAGGCCGCGGTCGAACAGAAACGGTATCCGGGCAAGCGGAACCGGTACCGGGGTGCCCGGATCGCACTCAAACGCCTGGTCCGCATGCTCGCAACGGCCGGTGTGCCCGATGAACCGACGCTCATTGAGACCGTTGCACCGGACGATGTCCACCCTGCATGCGCGGTGCCCGGCGGAGCACAGCCGTTTCATTGTAGTGCGGCGCACGATGACCGCTTTGCGATAGCCGTTGGAAGTGACCGTCCTGTCGGTGTTGATGTGGAACGGATCCGTGCTCCCCTTTTGAAGGGGGCACACGTTTATATGACGCCGCAGGAACTGGCACTGTGCGCCTGCTCGCCGCTCGGCGAGGAGCAGGCCGCTGTCAGGGTCTGGACTGCAAAGGAGTGTGCTGTCAAGGCGTCGGGTATGTCGCTGCCTGCATCATGGTCGGGAGTTGAACTGAAAGAGATCGGATACGACCGCAGCACCGTATCCATCCGCGGCAGTATGTACGAAGCGGTACATGCCACGGCCGGGGATCACGTGTTTACCGTGATCAGGCTCACGGAGTAGGGCGCACGCTCAGTCATTCCCTGCGTTGTGTACGAACAGGGATGCCGCGGCCTGGTGGTCGCGCTTACCTGACGGTGTTACGGGGAGGGAAGGGACCCGCACGATGCGGCGCGGAACGTGGGTCGGTTCCAGCACCCGGGCGAAGAGCTTTCTGAGCGATGTCAGCGTTTTCCCCGACACGACCAGTGCCGCGATATCGTGCTCGCGCCCCGCGCGTGACGGGAGCGACAGCACCCATGCATCTGTTATACCCGGCAGTGATTTTATCTTTTGTTCTATTGCCGTTATGTCGACGCGTTTGCCTCCGATCTTGATGATGCCGTCCGCCCTCCCGTGAAGGACAAACGTCGCGTGTCCGGTATCAGAGGCCCGATCCCCGGTGACGAAAAAGCCCTGTTTGTTGTGACGAAGGCCGGGTGAGACGAAGGGTGATGCCACGGCGAGCCGCCCCCTGCTGATGGTCCAGCGGGTGCAGGAAAAGGGCTGCCAGGCGGACTGTCCCTGTGCTCTGCAGCGGGCCGCGATACCGCCGGTCTCGGTTGATCCGTATGTTTCGTTGACCCCGGCGCCGGTGGCAGCGGTGAAGTGCAGGCTGTGTGATTCCTCAAGAAATCCGCCGGATGAAAATGCCAGCCTGAGGTGTTTCGTGCGGAATGATGACGCAGACAGTGTCCGGTAGTGCATGGGGGATGCGATGAATACCGTGGCTTCTGTACGGTCAAGGGTCCTGATGATCTCGCGGGGAAAGTACGGTGTTTCTCCGATCACGCATGCCCGTGCAACGAACGGCAGGAGCACCGAGAATAAGAGGCCATAGATATGGAGCGGGGGAACGGTTGCCACCAGGATATGCGTGTTCCTGATGCTGACCACCTGCTGGAGGTTGCGTGC
>JAJYYW010000255.1 GCA_021800575.1 bacterium | reverse complement strand
AGGTGTCGGAGTTTATGGTGAACAGCGGAATGGCGAAGTATATTATCGAGAGCGAGAACGGCAGGATGTTCCTCTCCCAGCTCAGCGACTTGCTCAAGGTGAAAGCCACCGTTGATCTGATCATTCTCGACGTCAACATGCCGATCATCAACGGCATCGATGCGGCGAGAACGGTCAGGGCACTCGAGACGGGCCTCAAGCTGACCCGCAAAATCCCCATTCTCTATTTCTCCATCGTCAAGTGCGATGAGAATTTCAAAAAAATGATGACGCTGACAAAGCCGTCCGCATACCTCAACAAGGGGGCCAGTCCGGACAAAGAGGAATTCAGCAAGCGGCTGATCGATGTCATCGACAGGATTCGCGATATCGCATAGCCGGTACGCCGCGCGGCAGGACTGTGCGGTTTTCTGCAGGACATAAACCCATGAAGAGACTGGATACAACAGAAGCGCTCAGGTTATTCACATCGGAGGACCTCATCACGCTGGGAAGGCGGGCGCACGAGTTCAGGATGGAGCTCCACCCGGAGCGGGCAGTGAGCTTTGTGATGGACACCAACATCAACTATACGAACGTCTGCGACGTGGGATGCCTGTTCTGTGCATTCTATAGATCGCGGGGGCATGAAGAAGCGTATGTCATGACAACCGGGGAGCTCAAGGACAAGCTGGACACTGCGTCGGCGAACGGTGTCACAACCGTGCTCCTGCAGGGAGGCATGCACCCTGATCTCAGGCTCGATTATTACCTTGACCTTATCTCGTTCATCCGCAGGAACTATCCGGATATGCATATCCATGCTTTTTCCCCGCCCGAGATCATACGGATGACCGAGGTCACCGGCATGAGCGTGCGGGAGGTCCTTGCGGCTTTGAGGTCCGCGGGTCTGATGTCCATTCCCGGCGGAGGCGCCGAGATACTTGTGGAGCGGGTGCGTGCGGCCATCAGCCCTGCGAAGCCGCCGGTTGACGACTGGCTCATGGTCATGGAGACCGCGCATACCATGGGTATACCGACGACGGCGACCATGATGTACGGCCATATCGAGACACCGGAAGAGATCATCGGACACCTCGACCGGCTGCGCAGTCTTCAGGACAAAACCAGCGGCTTCACCGCGTTTATCGCATGGGACTTCAAATCGGAAAATACGGCGCTCGGCAGGAAGGTGCAGACCAGGTACAGCGCGGAAAAATATCTCCGGATCGTCGCTCTTGCGCGGCTGTTTCTCGACAACTTCCCGAACATCCAGGCATCGTGGTCGTCCCAGGGCAAAGACATAGGCCAGTTGTCGCTGTTCTTCGGCGCAAACGACCTCGGAAGTCTGCTCTTCGAGGAGAACGTGATGAGGCTCGCCGGGCACAGGCTCGTCGCCCGGCGGGACGAGATCGTCGGTCTGATCAGGGACGCAGGGTTTACACCGGTCCAGCGCAACACCTTCTACGACACCCTCAAGGTGTTTTAGGTTCCCGGAAAAACGGCTCTGCCGTACAGCATGTCCACAAAATGAAGACTTTTTCCCGTTCTTGGGGTATGGAGTGGGTATGCTGAAGAACTATCTGCTCGCCATGATACCGATATTCGTAGCAATCGACATCTTCGGGCTCCTGCCGATCTTCATATCCCTCACGTCCACCTACACCCCCGGGCAGAACAAGGTCATCGTCAAGCAGTCCACGATCACGGCATTCATCGTCAGTGTTTCGTTTATCGCGATCGGCAAACTGGTCTTCAGTGCCCTCGGCATCACCATAGCGGATTTCCAGATAGCCGGCGGTATCCTGCTTCTGATACTGTCGATCAACGACATCGTGTCTCCGAACAGGCCCACCCGTACGCCATCGAGCTCCATGGGCATCGTACCGCTCGGCATACCGCTCATAACCGGTCCCGCTGTGCTGACCACCTCGATCCTTATCCTCGACCTGTACGGTCTCGGTCCGACCCTGGCCTCCCTGACCCTGAACATGCTTCTGGTGTACGCGGTCCTGAAGAGGGCACCGGTGGTTGTCCGGGTGCTGGGACAGGGGGGTACCATGGCGATCGGCAAGGTTGCGAGCATCCTGCTCGCGTCGATCGGCGTCATGCTCGTGAGGATGGGCATCCAGTCCGTTATCATGCACGCCGGGATTCAGTGGAAGTAAGGGAAGAGCATTCCTTAACGGAACAACAAGTACTCCGGTATTTTTATTTCTTTCAAGTTCACCAATATCTTGATTTCATGCAGCACTTCTGATTACATTGAGCACCATAAGAACGATCACTGCTACCGAACGGAGAAAATAAGCAATGCTGAACTACGAATCATTGAAAATGGAGCTTGAAAAAGCCGAAGCAAAGTTATCCCTTATCCGGGGGCATCTTTGATGTGGAGTCAATGCGTTCGCGCATCAACGAACTGAACGGAATTGTATCAACCTCTGATTTCTGGAAAGACAGGGCAACCGCCTCCTCTCTGCTCAAAGAAAAAAGCAGGCTCGAGGAGATCGTCAAAATGATGGACTATCTCAAGAAGGAATCGCAGGACGTGCGAGACATGCTGGACCTGCTCAAGGACGACACCTCGCAGGATTACGCCGAGCAGTTTTCACAGGAGATGTCGAACCTCGTCCGGGACATCAAGTCGGTCGAGCTCAGGGAGGTTTTTAAGGGCGAGCAGGATGCAAACAATGCGATCCTGGTCATCAATTCGGGCGCTGGCGGGACCGAGGCGCAGGACTGGTCACAGATGCTCATGCGGATGTACTCCATGTGGGCGGAATCGCGGAAGTTCAAGGTCTCGGTGATAGATTATCTCGAGGGCGAAGAGGCGGGCATCAAGAACGCTACCCTGGAGATAAACGGCGAGTACGCCTTCGGCTATCTGAAGGCGGAGGCCGGGGTACACCGTCTGGTGCGGATCTCCCCGTTCGATTCCAACAAGCGCCGGCACACGTCCTTTGCGTCCGTGTTCGTGTATCCCGAGATACAGGAAGATATCAACGTACAGATCGAAGAGAAAGACCTGCGGATTGACACGTACCGGGCCGGAGGCCACGGCGGCCAGAACGTCAACAAGCTCGAAACAGCCGTCCGCATCACGCATATCCCCTCGGGCATCGTCGTGCAGTGCCAGAACGAGCGTTCGCAGTTCAAGAACAAGGAGATCGCCATGAAACTGCTGAAGAGCAGGCTCTATGAGCTCGAGCTGAGTAAGCGGCAGGAGGAAAAGGACAAGGTTGAGTCCGCGAAAAAAGATATATCCTGGGGCAACCAGATACGGTCGTACGTCCTGCACCCGTACAAGATGGTCAAGGACCACCGGACGGACTATCAATCGAACGATCCGTTCGGTGTGCTCGATGGCAAGCTGGACGACTTTATCGAGGCGTACCTCCTGAGGCGGTTCGAGCCCCTGGACAAGCAGTAATGCCCGGTGAAGGCCGGGAGAGCGGCGGGGAAAATGCAAAAAAGGATG
>JAJYYW010000254.1 GCA_021800575.1 bacterium | reverse complement strand
AGAATGTCCCTGCTGATAACGGACAAAGGCGCTGATGCCCTTGCCGCCAGTCTCGGGGATGCGGCGTTCAAACAGCAATTTCTCGAATCCATGGAGCTTATCAGCAAGATGTCCGGCATCATACGGACCGAGAAGCCCATTGCCGAAGTCCCCGCAATCACCGCCATATCGAGGGATGAGCTTACAAAGATCCTGCTCAACGCAGATTCTATCATAGTCTTCTAAGAGATTGCTTCGTCACGCCGTTCCTCGCAATGACATTCCACCTTATCTCGTCATTTCTATAACCCGCACTTTGTCATTCCCGCGTGCGCAGGAATCCAGAAAAGAACAAGAACCAGATTCCGCATCAAATGCGGAGAATGACGGAGGAACCACCCCCACCTGACCTCCCCCATCAAGGGGGAGGGATCAGATACAATGTCATTCCCGTCCCGCCGACGGCGGGATAAACTCCAGCGGGAATCCAGTTCAAAAATGGTCGGGGCACATGCTATCCACAAGTTCAAATTCATCATAATGTGCATTTTTTGCACATATTCCCATAATTTTCATAGATAGTTATCGGGATGTTTATTTGACTTATTTTTTAACCTATTGAAATTTATTGTGGAAAAATCTTAGAGGCTGTGGTATGTTTCATGCTATAAAAACAAGTTACGGAGGCTGGTATGAACAAAGGATTTACCCCGTTCAATCGTCGAGGTACGTTGACTGGGTTGCCACAAGGCGGTGATGAGCGAGTCATGCGGCAACATAGCTTCATACGGCGCTGGTTTCGGGATGAAACGGGGTTTACGCTTATAGAACTGATGGTCGTTATCATGATTATAGGAATCATAGCCATCATCGCTGCTCCGAATATGAAGGCCTGGTATTTGAATTTTGAAACCAGCGGTGCCTGCGACGATATAGCAAATACCCTGGTGAGCGCGCGCATGAACGCTATAAAAACCGGCAACAACCAGGTGGTTTTCTTCTACACATCCAACAACTGTCCGGCAGACATCGCCGGTATTCCGACCAATGCAGGCGGAACAAACTGCTATTTTACCATCAACGATACGGACAACGACTGTACGACACCGAGCGCGAGCTGTTTTCAGGCAGGAGAGTTCAACGGTGTTGTCAACACGCTGATATCCGCCATCGTATTTCCGACCACCCTTATTCCAAATTCTGCTTCCGGTTTTACCGTGACTGCTGACTATTGTCTTGTCACCGGGCTCAATACCCAGCCCTGTGCGATTCTGAATGCGTGCACCTTCTGCAACGGCAATGTCGGTGCAATAGCATTTCAGCCCAACGGGTCTGCCCAATTCCTCGGTACAGCAGGGGCGAACGGCGGCAGTGTCACGATCATACCGTCGAGCGATGTAACCAGCAACTACAGCGGAAGGGAGTGCGCTGTGGGGGTTATCGGTATGACCGGGGCCGTGAAGGAGTTTTACTGACATCCGGAGGTATATGCTATGAAGAGCCGCCCTACAGTCGTCGTACATTTCATTCCCGTATCAGTCGTACATTTCATTCCCGTATCAACGGAACTGCGGATGGGTTTATCCTACATCATCAGGAAGGAGCTTTTTTTATGAAGAATCAAAACGGATTTACTTTGCTGGAGGTCCTTATTTCAATGTTGTTATTTACTATCGGTGTGCTCGGGATGATGGGCCTGCAGGTGCTTGCCACACGCGGGGCTGTGATCGGCAACAACAACACTGTGGAGAATTACCTTGCACAATCGGTGGCCACACAGCTCCAGCAGCTGCCCATGAATGCGTCTGCGCTCTCGAATGGCAGTCATGGGTACGGTGCAAGCTCGGATGCATGCCTCTCCTGTGCAAATTGTAATGTTGCCGTCGATGCCACAGGACAGTGCATTGCCAACGCGATCGGCAATATCTACCAGGTGAACTGGGTGGTGACGACCGGTACAACCATGAACAGCGGTACGACGAACAATATCAAGAGTATTGCCATCACTATCAGCTGGGCAAACGGGACGTTCAGCCTGACAATACCGGCATTCCATTATTAATAAAAGGAGTTTTCTATGCGCATACATGGACACAAAGGTTTTACCCCGTTACATCCTGAAAGTTCGTTGACTGGATGGAGAAAAAGGCGATTGCCGTCTGTAACACCGCACAACAGAAACTTGTTACAACATGTATGGGCGGATGTAACGGGGTTTACCCTCGTTGAGATGGCGGTTGCACTGGTGCTGGCGTCCATCATCTTGATCGGCGTTATGGGGATGTTCATCCTCCAGAACAAGGCATACTCAGCGACCCGTATGTCGACCCAGCTGCAGGACAATGCACGCACAGCCTTTGACACGATTGCGGGCATGCTGACCAATGCAGGCTTCGGTATAACGAAATCGGACACAGCACCCCCGGGATTCACGTTCGGGCCTGCTCTGTCATCGTTCCATGATTCGGCGGCATTTTGTTTTTATTATAACAATGCCCCGTCGCAGTACTACACCTGTAATCCCAACGGTGTTTCCGATACCTATCAGACCGCAACCATCGACGGGACACAGTGCAGCCAGAACGGCTGGAGCGCGTGTACGCCGTACGGAACGGACAGCCTTACCTTTGCATACCGGGATCCGCAATATCTGGGAGTCGATCTGAACGTCGACACAGCCACGTCACCGTACAGCATCGGGTTTACCAATATTTATCCGTACATGGCGCTTCAGCCTTCCGATACGGTTTTTCTGATAGATCCTACGTTTCTTGCCTCTGCGCTTGCCACAGTAGGCGGCAACGCATCGGTCAATCCTACGGCGGCAACCGTTGGTCCTATACCGTTATCAAGCAACGCGGGCTTTTATAACGAACTTGATTCCATCAACGCTGATGCATCAAGGTTTAACACGGTCATGAACGGGTTCAGCGGTTTTGTGCAGAAGGTCAACGTGGTGCATGTGTATATCGACTACTCGGATCCGAACCACCCAACGCTGATGATGCAGATCAACGGCCAGATGCCCATTCCCCTTGCAACGGATATTGAGGACTTCCAGGTGCAGTTTGTGATGGACGATAATAGCACGGCAAACCCGGACATCATGGGGTCTGAGACAATACCGCAATTTCCTTCGTTCGCCGACAACTACTATGACCCGACCAGCGCGTCCCCGCCCCTGCACCAGAATCCCATGAATATCAATGCAGTGATCCTGACGATCGTTGCCCGCTCCGACATGCCGAGCCCGAGCGTCGCAACTGCACCGCAGCTGTGGATCGGTGATCACAATACGACGCAGATACCATATCCAACTCCGACGCTCGGCCCCCTGGCGAACTATCAGCGGGTAACGTACCAGGGCATCATACCATTGCCCAATCTGAGAACGTACACCAAGCTGTACCTGAACAGTGTATTATAAGGAGATTACCATGAACAGACAAAATACTGCATACAAGGTCATTGCGAGGAATGGAATGAC
>JAJYYW010000253.1 GCA_021800575.1 bacterium | reverse complement strand
GTCCGGATATTTCTCCCGTATCTCTTCGAACGTCATGCCCTCCCACGCACCGAAGTTGATCTCCCGCAGCTCAGGCAGAACGACGGGCTGGATATGGTAGCGCTGTGCGATGATACCGGCACTGTTCTGAGCCCTGCTGAGCGGGGAAGAGTACACCATGTGCAGGGTCGTGCGCTGTGCGAGAAAGTCCGCCAGTGCTTCGATCTGGTGTATGCCGTCCGTTGAAAGCGGCACGTTCAGGCTGCCTTTATACCGCTTTTCTCCGGCATTCTCGGTTTCGCCGTGCCGTATCAAATAGAGTTTGTTTGCCATACATTCGCCTTTTTATACCGCCTGCGCCGCCCGCTGCATGGAGGGGGTCCTGGATTACAGGTATAAAGGTAAAATATATATCACCTTGCTGCAAATCACAACCATTTGACAGAACACGGTTCCCGCGTTTACTCTTTTATACCCATGGACAAGTTGATTATCAAAGGACGCAGAAGACTCAACGGCAAGGTTGCGGTGAGCGGTGCTAAAAACGCGGCGCTTCCTGCAATGGCTGCCGCAATACTGACGTCCGAGGATATCCGTCTCAACAAGGTACCCCACCTTGCCGACGTCACAACCATGGTCGCGCTGTTCGAAAAAATGGGAATCATGACGGCCGGGTACACCGGAATACCGGCGACGCAGGCCTCGGGGAAGAGCATCACGATCAACACGTCCCGCATGAATACATACGAGGCCCCGTACGATCTGGTCAGGACCATGCGCGCATCGGTCCTGGTACTCGGGCCCCTCGTGGCGCGGTACGGACGTGCACGGGTTTCCCTGCCCGGCGGGTGCGCGATCGGGAGCAGGCCCGTGGACCTGCACATCAAGGGACTCGAAGCGCTCGGTGCACACGTCACCATCGAACACGGCTACATCAACGTCGCGGCTCAAAAGCTCACGGGTGCAAAAATCGCCTTTGATACAACGACCGTGACCGGGACCGAGAACGTTATGATGGCGGCAACGCTGGCACGGGGAACGACGGTCATCGAAAACGCTGCGAAAGAACCGGAGATTACAAGCCTTGCGGAACAGCTCGTGAACATGGGCGCACGGATCCGCGGGGCCGGTACGGACATTGTCGAGATACAGGGCGTCGACCAACTCCACGGGTGCAGCGTGGACATCATACCCGACAGGATTGAAGCAGGGACCTATATCATCGCAGCAGCAGCAGCCGGCGGTGAAGTCGAGGTCACCAATTGTAATCCGAGTCATCTCGACGCGCTTCTGTTCAAGATGAACGAGGTCGGCGTTGAGTGCACCGAGACCGGGAACAGCGTTCTGGTCAGGAGGAAGGGGGACGCATGGCTGAAGAGCGCAGGCATGAAGACCCTGCCCTACCCGAATTTTCCCACGGACCTGCAGGCGCAGTTCATGGTGCTGATGACGCAGGGTGATGACACGAGTGTGATCACGGAGACGATCTTCGAGAACCGGTTCATGCACGTCGCAGAACTGAGAAGGATGGGCGCAGACATAAAGGTCGAGAACAACGTTGCCATCGTCAGGGGGAAAACACGGCTCATGGGTGCGCCGATCATGGCAACGGACCTGCGCGCAAGCGCCTCCCTTGTTATCGCCGGGCTCATAGCCGACAATGTCACGGAGATATCAAGGATATACCACCTGGACAGGGGGTACGAGGGCATGGAAGAAAAGTTATCGAAGATTGGTGCACAGATCGAAAGGGTGAAGGTATGACTATAAAAATCGGACTGCCCAAGGGCAGAATGCTGGAGGAAGCTGTCGGAGTTTTAAACAAGAGCGGCCTTGACTTTTCGGCTGCGCTCAACAAGTCGAGAAAGCTGAGGTTCGCAACCGCGGATAAACACGCGGAGGCCATTGTTATCCGCGCCGTGGACCTCCTGACCTATGTCGAGTACGGTGCTGTGGACATGGGTATTATCGGGTATGACCTTGTCAAGGAACAGTCCCGGGATGTCGTGACAGCCCTTGCGTTCGGTTTCGGGAAATGCAGGCTCTCGGTTGCCGGACCCCAGGGCAGCCGGGTCATGGAACGGCAGGATCTCTCCGGCATTCGGATCGCCACCAAGTACCCGCACCTTGCGTCCGGGTTTTTTAAACAGAAGGGGTTCCAGGTCGACGTGATCAAACTCTACGGTGCGATCGAGCTGGCACCGCTGTTCGGCATCTCGGACCTTATCGTCGACCTGGTATCCACCGGGGAAACACTCACGACAAACGGCCTGGAAGAACTGGAGGTCATCATGCAGTCGTCCGCACGGCTGGTCATCAACAGGGCTTCCCTGAAAACAAAGCAAAAAGACATCAACGCTGTCCTTTCGGCTCTGAAGAGGAACCAATGATACGCGTGATACCAGTATCCGGTATCGGGGCGCTCCTTGCAAAAAGGAGGGCTTCGTCCGTCGATATCTCAGCGTCCGTGCGGTCAATCATCGACGATGTACGCACACACGGTGATCGGGCCCTCCTGAAATACCGGAGGCAGTACGACCATATCAACGACGCGAGGCTGGCGGTGCCGCCCGCCAACATCCGGGCCGCGGTCAACAGGCTCAGCTCCGGGGAACGCCGGGCATTCACCGTTGCGATACAGAGAATCAGGGCATTCCATGAAGAAGAAAAACGGCATATCACCTCCTGGAAACGCCGGGAAAGCAGCGGTATTTCGTACGGCGAATTTTTTACCCCGATCGACCGGGTCGGCCTGTATGTTCCCGGCGGCAGTGCATCGTATCCATCATCCGTTATCATGAACGCCGTACCCGCTATAATCGCGGGCGTACAATCCATCACCATGGCGACCCCCTCCATCGATTACCATGTTCTTGCCGTGGCCGGCATGCTCGGCATCAGCACGGTGTTTTCCATGGGAGGGGCACACGCGATTGCAGCCCTTGCGTACGGCACGGAGAGCATCGATGCCGTGGACAAGATCGTCGGCCCGGGCAACCGGTATGTTACGCTTGCCAAGAAGCTCGTGTACGGGGACGTCGGCATCGATATGGTGGCGGGTCCGAGCGAGGTGGTGATCGTTGCAGATGGTACGGTCGATCCCTCGTTTATAGCGGCGGACCTCATGGCACAGGCAGAGCATGATACCCATGCCATGAGCGTGCTCATCGCCCCCGGTAAAGGGTATATCCGTCAGGTCGATGCCCACATAGCAGGATCCATCGGCTCCCTGAACAGACGATCCATCATTGAAAGCAGCCTTGGCACGTACGGCTTTGCGGTTGTCGCGGACACGGTCATGAAGGCTATGGACATCGCCAACGCAATAGCACCAGAGCACCTCGAGCTTGCGGTCACTTCTCCCCCGGACTATCTCAGGCTTGTGCGGCACGCGGGCGCCGTATTCCTCGGTGCGTATGCTCCCGAGGTACTCGGCGACTACGTTGCAGGCCCTGACCACGTACTGCCAACCATGGGGGCCGCACGCTTCTCGTCAGGGCTCGGGG
>JAJYYW010000252.1 GCA_021800575.1 bacterium | reverse complement strand
CTCAAGGGAATGAAATGATATAATGACCACAACCCCGCCGACGGCGAGCACATCGCCCGCCTTTTCCAGAAAAGCCCTGAGGTTGTCGAGTTCGTTGTTCACGGCGATCCGCAATGCCTGGAATGTCCTGGTTGCGGGGTGGATACCGTGCCCGCCGCCCGATGCCCGCGCTACAATCGCGGCAAGCTCGAGGGTGCTCCGGATAGGCGCTTTCCTGCGCGCGGCGACGATCGCCTTTGCAATCCTGCGGGCGTGGCGGTCCTCGCCGTACTCGTCGATGATCCGTGCGAGTTTTTCCTGTCCGAACGTGTTGACGATATCGTCCGCCGTCATGCCGGACGACGTGTCGTACCGCATGTCGAGAGGCCCTTCGTTCGAAAAACTGAACCCCCGCCGCGCGTTATCGATCTGCGCACTGTTAAATCCGAGGTCCAGGATGATTCCGTCGAACCGTTCGATGCCTGTTTCCCTGACGATGACATCGATGTTCCGGTAATTCTCGTGCAGAAACTGTGTGCGCGCCCCGAATTCCCGAAGATTTTTCTCCGCCGTTGCCAGCATGGTGGTGTCCGCATCCGAGCACACAACGCGTCCGCCGGGTGCGGATGCTTCCAGCAAAGCGAGCGCATGCCCGCCCTCGCCGGCCGTCGCATCGAGGTACGTGCCACGGTCCCGGGGATTCATGTATTCGATGACTCTGTTCAGCAATACCGGTATGTGCATTTATACACCCAGCTGAGCAATACCCTTCTTGATATTCGAGAAGTTGTTCTTGATCCTCTGGTGCTCCTGTTCAAATGCAGCCACGTCCCAAATCGAAAAGATCTCATCACCGCCCGCTATGATGACCTCTTCACCGAGGTGCGCTTCTTCCCGGAGGTATGCGGGGATGAACAACCTTCCGAGCCCGTCTATTTCGTATTCAAATGCATCGCCGTAATGGAATAGTTTGTAATCTTCAACCACATCCAGGGTCGGCGGCAGTGCCTTGATCCTCTCCTTCCGCAGCTTGAAGACCTGGTACGGATATACCTCGAGCCAGTTTTGATTGTTGGTAAGGATAACTCTGTTGTCGTACTCATCCGTCAGGATTTTCCTGAACGCAGACGGTACGCTCACGCGTCCTTTTTTATCAATTCTATGTCTGTATCGCCCAATGAACTCCATACAATTTTGTTACTCTCCTATGCCCCTTTATACCACTTCATACCACTCAATAATTAAATGTCAAGCTCTTATTGATAAAAATTATCAATGAAAAATAAGGTAGTTCCGCGCCGGACCGCGGGTTACCGGGATGAATGGTCAGGCTTTTTTTCAGGCTTGTGCGGGCTACCCCGCCTTCACGATTTGCTTGCCGGTATTTTCACCGCTGAACAGGCCTATAAATGCCTTGGGGGCGTTTTCGAGTCCTGCAACGATGTGTTCCGTATACTTCAGCTTTTTTTGTGCGACCCACCGGCCAAGCTCGCGGACTGCTTCCTCATATCGCGCAGCATAATCCGTAACGATAAAGCCCTTCATCAGGGCGCTCTTGACCAGCAGGTATGGTTGCACCCGGGGACCCGGTTCGGGTTTTTCCAGGTTGTACTGGGATATCTGTCCGCACAGCACGACGCGCGCTTTATAGTTCAGGAGGGGCATCACAGTGTCCGATATCCAGCCGCCCACGTTGTCGAAATACACGTCCACACCCCGGGGACACGCCCGTTTCAATGCATCCTTGAAATCCGGCGCTGATTTGTAATTGATCCCAGCATCAAACCCGAGGTCACGGACAAGGTACTCTGTCTTGGCGTCCGATCCTGCAATACCGACCGCCCTGCAGCCCCTGAGCTTTGCGATTTGACCGGCTGCGGTGCCCACAGCCCCCGCCGCCCCGGACACAACCACGGTTTCACCGGCTTCAGGCCTGCCGATATCCATCATTCCGAAGTATGCGGTCAGCCCGGGCATACCGAGTATACCCAGTGCCGTTGACACGGGCGCGAGCCCGGGATCGATCCGCCTGAGCTCCCTGCTGTCTGCTGTATTGTAATCTCGCCATCCAAGGGTCCCCGAGACGATGTCGCCGGTGTTGAGGTCTTTTGACCTGGTCTCGACCACCTCTCCGACAACGCCGCCGGTTATGACCTCGTCGAGCGCAAACGGCGCAATATAGCTTTTCACCCCGCTCATCCTGCCCCGCATGTACGGGTCTACGGAAAGGTAGAGCGTCTTGATCAGCACCATGCCGTCGCCGCACATCGGCATATCCGTTTCCCTGAGCATGAAATCGCCTTCCCGCGGCATACCCTCCGGCCGCCGTATCAGCACTATCTCCCTGTTCCTGGTTGTCACCATACGGGTTCCTCCTGTGCACTGAATATAGGTACTCACGCACCGCTGTTCCAGCAGATCGACGGCGGGCCCGGTCCGGCAGGTTGATTTAAAATCCAAAATGCTTTATATACAATTACTTCGGTTCAACTCCCGGGTGGACTGCAAAGATTTGCCTGATTAAATAAAATGGAGCACATACATGGATATTGAACGCATACGAAAAGATTTTCCGGTTTTGTCCCGTACCGTCAGGGACAAGCGGCTCGTGTATCTCGACAATGCCGCAACAACGCAAAAACCATCGGTCGTTATCGACGCCATCGCGGATCTGTACCGGCATTACAATGCCAACGTGCACCGCGGCGTGTACCTGCTGGCCGAGGAGTCGACGCAGGCGTACGAAGACTCGCGGGAGGCGGTCCGCAGGTTCATCAATGCGGCGGAAACCCGGGAGATCATTTTTACGAGGAATGCAAGCGAGGCGCTCAACCTGATCGCGTACACCTGGGGTGAGGCAAACATCAAGGCCGGCGACGAGATCATCGTCAGTATCATGGAACACCACAGCAACTACGTTCCGTGGTTCAGGCTCGCGCAGAAGAAAGGAGCCGTCATAAAGATCGTGCCCTCGAGAAAAGACGGTCTGCTCGACATGGACGCGTACCGATCCATGCTCTCGGATAAAACAAAACTGGTCGGCATCGTCCACATGTCCAACGTGTTCGGGACGATCAACCCGGTCCGGGAGATCGTGTCCCTGGCGCACCGGTACGGAGCGGTGACGGTCGTGGACGGCGCCCAGAGCGCGCCGCACATGAAGATCGATGTTCAGGACATGGGCTGCGATTTCTTCGCCCTCTCGGGACACAAGATGCTCGGGCCCACCGGCATCGGCGCGCTGTACGCGAAAGAATCCCTCCTGAATTCCATGGAGCCCTTCTTGAGCGGCGGCGAGATGATCCTGCGGGTCACGCTCGACGCTATCGTGTATAACGAACTTCCCTGGAAATTCGAGGCAGGCACACCCAACTACGAAGGGGCCATCGGGCTCAAGGCGGCTATCGGGTATCTCGAAAAAACAGGGATGGACGCCATTGAATCCTACGAGCGGGAACTCACGGTGTACGCACTCGATCAGATGAAAACGGTCCCCGGCATTTTTATCTACGGCCCGCTCGAT
>JAJYYW010000251.1 GCA_021800575.1 bacterium | reverse complement strand
CCTTATCATCGTTACGTTTATTGTCACCTTTCTCATGGGAGCTGTCCCCGTTGCACTGCCGGCGGTGCTCACCATCGTGCAGGCGGCCGGGGCTGTCGAACTGTCCAAGAAAAATATCCTCGTCACAAAACTCGACTCCGTGGAAGACGCTTCTTCCATCGACATACTCTGTCTTGACAAGACCGGGACGATAACGCAGAACAATCTGTCGGTAACGGACGCTGTATCGTTCAACGGGTGCAAGAAAGAGGATGTCGTCCGGCTTGCCATGCTCGCATCCCAGGAAAAAGGCATGGATGCGATCGATCTTGCAATCATTCACTACGGTACATCGATGGGTATCGACAAAACCGTGACTTCCTACAAACAGGTATCGTTCACGCCGTTTGATCCGGCCATCAAGAGGACCGAGGCGGTTGTCGAGGGTAATGGTGAGAAGTTCAAGGTTGTCAAGGGGGCCGCTCAAACAATCATCGGTCTGAGCAAGGAAATGGACAAGGACACCATGGAAAAGATCGAGGAATCGGTCAAGGCGTTTTCCCTGAAAGGCTACCGGACCCTTGCCGTCGGCAGAACAGCCGGTATGGACAGCGATGTGCTGAAGTTTGTCGGACTGGTCGCACTCGCCGACCCTCCGAGGAAATGCGCCCGAAAAATGATACAGGAACTGCGCGAACTGGGCATAAAGCCCATGATGCTCACCGGTGATCACGTTGCCATAGCGAAACAGATCGCCGAAGAGGTGGGCATCGGAAACAAGATCATACGGATGACGGATATCAAGGACCTGCCCGAGGCCGAACAGATCAAGATCGTGAAGGAGAGCGATGGATTCGCCCAGATCTACCCCGAGGACAAATACCGGATCGTCAAGCTGCTCCAATCGAGCGGTCATACCGTGGGTATGACCGGTGACGGGGTGAACGACGCACCTGCGCTCAAGCAGGCGGAAATGGGAATAGCGGTGAGCAATTCCACGGACGTGGCGAAGGCGTCCGCAAGCGTCGTTCTGACCGAAGACGGTATCAATGTCATCGTGGATGCAATCAAGGTCAGCAGGGAAACGTTCCAGCGGATGCTGTCCTGGGTCATCAACAAGGAAACGAAAGTCATCGGATTCGTGGGCGTGCTGGTCGTCGGATTCTTCTGGCTGCACATGATGGTGTTGTCCTTGCTGGGCATGTCCCTGCTGGTGTTCGCGAACGACTTTATCACCATGTCCCTCGCAACCGACAACGTGAAGCACACCAGTAATCCCAACATCTGGAACGTCAAAGATATTACCATCGCGTCCGCGGTGATCGGCGTACTCCTGATACTGGAAACTATTGCCGTCATGATCGTCGGAAAACAATACTTCCATATTACAAACCACCAGATGCCGACCCTGGTCCTGCTCAACCTGGTGTTTGCAAGCCAGTTCCGGATTCTCATCGTACGGGAACGCCAGCACTTCTGGTCATCGTTGCCGGGCAGGGAACTGCTTATCTCGACGTTGGCGGCTACGGTGCTGTTCGTGATACTGGGTACCTTCGGGTGGCTGATGGCGTCTCTGACATTCTACAAGGTCGCTCTGGTACTGGCGTTGTCAGCCCTGTTTACCTTTGGGCTCGATTTCCCGAAGTTTTCCATATTCAGGAAGCTCGGACTGTAGCACAGGGACGCCGGGCTGAGCCGCACCGGACTTGTCATGAATGGCTGGGGGACTAGGATTCGAACCTAGATAGGCAGATCCAGAGTCTGCAGTCCTGCCATTGGACGATCCCCCAATGAGACCCTATGTATATAATGATTGTGCATCCTGTTGTCAATATCCTCTTGTACTGATTCGCTTCTATCATGATATGACAGGAACTCAGTTTCTATCCCGGGGGCGTTAACCCGCACGGTTGACTACAAAAACAATTTCAGGACAAAATGGATGCCGCCGGCAACCAGCATGGTGAAGGGAAACGTGATGACCCACGCATAGACTATTTTTTTTCCAATGCCCCATTTTACCGCGGACAACCGCCGGGTCGATCCCACGCCGAGGATACTTCCCGTTATCGCGTGCGTCGTGCTGACCGGCAGGCCGAAGGCGGCCGACACGAGCAGGACCGTCGCACTCGAGGTCTCGGCGGCAAACCCATGAACCGGCTGCAGTTTCAGGAGATTGACACCGAGGGTCTTTATGACGTTCCACCCTCCAAAACTGGTGCCGAGCGCCATGGCAAGAGCGCAGACGCTGATGACCCATAACGGTACTTTAAACGTACTGATCATCCCTGCATTCAGAAGCGCCATCGTTATGATGCCCATGGTCTTCTGCGCATCGTTCATGCCATGCATCAGGGCCATATACCCCGAGGAGAGAATCTGGAGCTTGCCGAACGCCCTGTTTATCTTCGAGGGCGGAATGCTTTTCAGCAGCCACATGAGCAGCCACATGACAAAAAAGCCGAGCATAAAACCGAACACGGGGGACACAGCCAGCGAAACCAGGATCTTCATAATGCCATCCGGCTCCAGGTATGAAATGTTGCTCGAAAATATCACGGCGCCGATGATACCGCCGATCAACGAGTGGGAACTGCTGACCGGAAGCCCCATGATGACCGTCATCACCGACCAGAGAAACGCGGCGAGCATAGCCGAGAATATCGCAAGCTGGCTCAGGTGCTGGGGGGCGACGATATCACTGCCGATCGTTTTTGCCACTTTTGTGCTCAGGTAGGCACCGACAAAATTGAGGACCGCCGCCATGATCACCGCAACGAACGGCGACAACACGCGGGTCGAAACGACGGTTGCGATGGCATTTGCGGAGTCGTGCCACCCATTGGAGAAATCGAACAGAAGGGCCATGACGATGACAACGACGAGAAAAAACTGCGTGCTATGCATTTTTAAGGACTACGCCTTCAATAATGTTGGCCACGTCCTCGCACCGGTCGATGGCCATCTCCACGATCTCATAGATCTCCTTGAGCTTGATGACGTTGATGGGATCGGGCACATTGTCAAACAACGACGTCATGGCCTTCCGCAGGAGCTGATCACCCTCGTTTTCAACGGTGTTGACCTCGATACAGCTCTTGAGGATTAACTTCGGGTTCTTGAGGTTTCTCAAATCCTTGATGGCCTGCTTGACGACCTTCATTGCCTTCTGCAGTGTCAACGCAAGCTCTCTGAGCTCCGGGGTGGGTTGGCCCACCCTGTACAGCCACAGACGCTGTGAAGCGGCCTCGACAAAATCCATGATATCGTCCATCTTGGTGATGAGTTCGTGTATGTCTTCACGATCGATAGGGGTTATGAAGGTCCTGTTGAGCTTGTCTATGGCCTGGTGGGTAATCTGGTCAGCTTCATGTTCCAGGGTCTTGAGTTTCGATACCTTTACAGCTACATCCGTATAATCATTGAGAAGGTCGATCAGCGAGCTGATTCCCTCTTCTATCTTGGCCGCAGCATTATCGAACAGATCGAAGAATTTTTCATCCCGTGGAAAGAACCGTAGCATACTATCTT
>JAJYYW010000250.1 GCA_021800575.1 bacterium | reverse complement strand
GGAGCGGCGGTATCCTATGGGGAACACGAAAAAGAGCAGTGCAAAAGAGAAACCGAACGTAAAACATATTGCCATTACCGGTGTAAACAGCTTCATCGGTTCAAACCTGATACGGAGGATAGCGAATGATCCCCGGTACCGGATCATCGCGATCGACACGAGAAAGCCTGATTTTCTCGAGAAAACCATCAGATTTTACAAGGTGGACCTTACGGAACCCATGATCGATGCGGCCATTGCGGAGATCTTCAAAACCGAAGGCATCGAGGAGGTCGTTCATCTTGCGTTCCTATCGAGCCCTATCAAAGATACCACCGTTTCCCATGAGCTCGAGGTCATCGGCACGCTCAATGTTCTGCACGCCTCGGCTGCGGTCAGGGTAAAAAAGTTCATCATCCGCTCGACCACCATGGCGTATGGCGCCAACGCGACCAACCCCAACTTCCTGACCGAGGAGCATCCCCTGATGGCAGATCCGCACATGGCATACCTCAGGGACAAGATCGAGGTGGAACACCTGGTGCGCAGGTTCAGGGACAAGAACCCCCAGGCTGTGGTGACCGTCCTGAGGCCGTGCGCGATCATGGGCCCAACCGTCAAAAACTTTTTGACGTCGTACTTCGCGAGCCCTCTGATACTGACAATCCTCGGGTTCGATCCGCTGTTCCAGTTCGTCCATGAAGAAGACGTCATCGACGTATTCCGGGTCGCGATCGAGGACGATTATCCCGGTATATTCAATATCGTGGGAAGGGGTGTCCTGCCGTTCAGCACGGTCCTGAAATTGGCAGGCAAGGTCGGCATCCCCATCCCCTACCCCATCGCCTATTCCATGATCAGCATGCTGTGGTCGGCGAATCTGTCGCCGGTACCGCCAGCCTTTCTTAATTTTCTGAAATACACCTGGCTCGCGGACGGGGCAAAGGCGAAGAAGATCATGAAGTTCGAAGCACGCTATGCAATCAAGGACACCCTGGAAAGTTTCATGGGGAGCCAGCGGCTGCGTGAATTACGGCTTGTTGAGTGATAGAAGAGGGAGGGAGGAGCGTATGCCAAGAAGCACAATACCTGCGGTATCGCAAAAAACGAAGCGCCAGACGCCCGTGAAAGGGCTTACCGTACCTGATACCGCGATAACCCTGCACACGGTCAAAATAGCCCCGCAGGCAAAGAAGGTCAACGTCATCAATTTGAAGAAATCGAGGAAATCGAAATACAGCAGGTATACTGCGGTCAGCTCCCAGGAATTCAGGGCGCTCAGGAAAATCATCGAGCACAAGTTCGACGAGCTTTCGCACTCGTACGATGACAAGCTCAAGGCCGCACTGGGTAACCTGAACAAGACCAAAAAGACCGAACGCCTGCACATCGCCGCGACCGTCACCGACAAGATCAAAGGGTTCTTTGCGCAATTCTCCACGCAAAATATCAAGGAACAGCTCTCCAGCATAGCCCTGAGGGGAATATCCACCGAGGTCGACGAGTTCGGACTCGATCCGGTCTTTGCGGTCAAGGCAAAGATCTTCTTCGATCTGCTCTACGACAAGTGGTGGAGGATAGAAACCATCGGCGTCCGCAACATACCCTCGACCGGCAGGGTCCTGCTCGTATCCAACCACTCGGGCGGCATCCCGATCGACGGCGCGATGATCGTAACGTCCATCTTCAAGGAACATCCGGCAAAACGTATCACACGGCCCCTGGTTGAAGATTTCGCGTACTACATGCCGTTCGTGAATTCGTTTCTGATCAGGACCGGCAGTGTGCGCGCATCCCAGGAAAACGCCGAGCGCCTGCTCGAGAAAGACCAGCCGGTCATCGTGTTCCCCGAAGGACTGAAAGGTATCGGCAAACCCTTCAAGTACCGGTACCAGCTCCAGCGGTTCGGCAGAGGTGGATATATCAAGCTCGCCATGAAGACGCACTCCCCCATCGTGCCGGTTGCCGTCGTCGGCGCCGAAGAGGCGTACCCTATCATCGGAAGGATAGACTGGCTGGGCAAGCTGTTCGGTGCGCCCTACCTCCCGATGACACCGTTTTTCCCGTGGCTCGGGCCCATCGGTGCAATTCCGCTCCCGACCAAGTGGTACATCAAGTACGGCGAGCCCATCGACATGACGCACTATACCGAGGAAGACCTCGAGGATGACATCCTCATTAATAAATTGTCCGAACAGGTACGGACCCGCATCCAGGAGATGCTCATCGAGGTGCTCAAACAGAGAAAGTCTATTTTCTTCGGCTGATACGTATCCAGCCGGGCACGGCATCTTTGGTCAAGGGCAATGAACAATGACTGCGGGCAAGGATCGTTGCTGTAAATACTTGACTATCTAATAATTTTCTTCATAATAGAAATCTATGGCCAGATAGCTCAGTCGGTAGAGCAGCGGACTGAAAATCCGCGTGTCGGCGGTTCAATTCCGTCTCTGGCCATTTTGCTTTTCAATAGGTTAGCCATTGCTGTCAACTCCCTTATCTGCCCCTATGGCTGTTTTTATGGCTGTTTCCTTGATATCAAGGGTGTTTATTCCCTCTCTCAAGTTGTCAGGTGCAAGGTGTGCATACCGCTGTGTCATAGCAGCCGTCTTGTGACCAAGGATCCGTTGCACAATATAAAGGTCAACACCGTTTTGTACCATCCAACTGGCTGCTGTATGGCGTAAATCATGGAATCTGAAGTTTTCTATCCCTGCTTTTTTACAGGCCATGCCAAACCATTTTCTGACCTTGCCACCGTCTAACTTGCTACCTCTTGAATTTGGAAAGATATGTGAGCTTCTGATAAAACGCAGTTTGCTTAATTTGGCTAATAGATCCTTCACGCTTTGATTCATGGGTAGTCCAAGTCTTTCGCCGTTTTTAGTCTGTTGGACAGTTATAATCCCTCTGCTAAGATCAACTTCTTGCCAAGTTAAATTTAAGATATTTTCTTGGCGTATGCCCGTGTTGACAGCAAATAGGATTATTGGCTTTAGCCTATCGTTACACACTTGGTAGAGCCTTTCAAACTCTTCTCGTATAAGGTAACGTACCCGAGGCTGCGGCAGTCTTTCCATACCCACCCTTGTGAACGGGTTATCTCTTATCCATTCCCATTCCCGAATCGCAATATTAAAGGCGTGTTTGGCAAATGCTAATTCCTTATTGATGCTCGAAGCTGATGCTCCTTCATTTCTGCGCTTAACTTTATAGCTGTTTATCTGGTTGGCAGTAATTTGCGATAGGAACTTATTACCGAAGACTGGTAATAGATGCTTCAGAGAGATCGTATCCCTTATAATGCTTCTGGGTGCTTTCTCACTTGCGTATTCAGCCAAATACTTATCAGACATATCTTTAAACGACCTTTTGTTTCCTTGATCCGTTTGAAAGAACCTACCTTCCCTTATCTCCAATTTCATCTTCGCATGTATGTCGTCGGCTACCCTCTTGTTGTCTGTACCGGTTGATTTCCTTACACGTCGACCATTGACATATAGCCTCACATACCAGACCTTATTTTGTTTAT
>JAJYYW010000249.1 GCA_021800575.1 bacterium | reverse complement strand
GGCTATGCCCAGTACTCGGGCCTGTTCTCTGTGGACGATTTTACGGAGTGTACCGTACCGTCATGCGGATTGGTCCCGACCACAACCACCGATTTTACGAGGATCCCGGTCCAGCCCGCAGTTGATGTATATTCTGCCATAGCGGCGGCGGACTCCATAAGCCCGGTTCTTATAGACCAGTACGGACATTAACAAACGACGGGTATACCCCGTGTTTCGATACCCCGGGAACAATGAAGACCTATCGTGCTATGAAATGATACCAGTTCTGCGCAATCGTGTTGCCGCTTGAATCCATGACATCCATATAGAATGTATAATGCTGGTCTGCGGTGCAGGAAACCGGCGGATGAAAGGTGACCGTCGTAATATTGTCAGCCGAGTCCGTGGGGATTGTAACGGCGAATGTGTTCTGCAGTAACGTGGCAACAGTGACCTGGCTTCCTATGGTCACCGTCGTCAGCACGGGCAAGTGACTCTCAAGTTGCTCCTTCGTGAGACTGCTGACATAACCGTCGTCAAGACCGGTTGCATCTCCCGTAATGTAGGTGGAATCCGTCTGCTGGGACAAATGGTATGAGAGAGTACCGTCGATAGGCTTGTACAGGTCGTTGACGATGAACACGGGCAAGGTGATCGGTTCCCCGCACGAGTATATATTGTTTCCATGCTCCACTGCGGCCATGACGGGCTGATCTACCATGGCGATCCAGCTATAGGCGATAAGCGGTGTTCTGTTCCAATCCACGATGCCCCATGCCATCGATTGCCACCAGTCGTTGAACATAAAGTTGAACTCAGAATAGGTCGGGGCATATTTATGAATCCGTGTATTCTCAATAAGGTATTTACTCACCGCAGCCTGATACATCTGGCTCGCGTATGACCACGCGGCAAAATCCGGATATGAGCTTGGTTTGCCTATGTAGAGACTTTCGACCGGCATCTGCAGGTCATGATACTGCCAGCGATAGGTTGTTTGCGTGGTCTGATCGGCAGGCCACCAAGCAGCACCGAGTTCTCCCTGCATAATGCTTTGGATTGCAGAGGGTACAGCCTCTGCGCCGAACTCGATGGGGAAAGGTATCGGATGTGCATCAATGTCGAAGTCGTTGGTCGTATACCACCCGTAGTATGTCGTCGAGTCGTCCCCGACGTTTCCGCTCTCATGGATGACCATGTTATGCATGATAGCAGCGGCTACGGGGTAAATGGCATTATCAAGATCCTGATTGTGGCTTTGATCGAGCCACATGGTTTGGGGAGCAGAGCCGTATGGTATCGGGCTTGACGGACAATTATTTCCCGTGCCTGATCCTACAAAGCTGTAGAACGGCTCATCGTGGAGAGTCCACATAAGGACCGAGGGATGGTTATACGTAAGATACATGGCGGACACGAGCATTCTCTTGATGACGTCGATGTTGTTTGTCAGGCTGGGGTCGCCGTCGGGTCTCTGGAAGTCACACACGCTGTACTCCCATATTAGGGCGAAGTTGTAGAAGACCCCCATACCATCCGTATCCGCCTGGTCGAGAAGCGCAGACGGCTCGATATGGTCGTGTATGTCGAATGCATCCATGCCGGCATATTTCATGAGGGCAATGTCCTGTGCGTAGGTAGCCTGCGTGATGTGCGACATCCATTCCGTCGGAATATACGTCGTACCGCGCAGGAAGATCCGCTTTCCGTTCAATGAAAAATAAGGGTTCTCGCCGGCCGGCGTATTGAGTGTGAACACCCGTATGCCGAAGGTCTCGTCCTTAATGTCCTGTACTTGTCCGTTCGCCGTTATGACGAAGCTCGCCCGGTAAACGTTGGGCGAGCCAAGCTCCGGATGGTCATACAGCCACCACAACGCTGGCTTGTTTATGGTATATTCCAGCGTAAAATGGTCCGTGCCGGGCTGCAGGGTCACCCCGGCAACGAATGCAGTTTTATAGTTTGTGCCGGGCAGGTCTATAAAGGTCTGGACCGTTATGGGCAGCGCCTCCTGCGACGAGTTGGTAAGAAAATAATCGAAGTAAACGTCTGCCGATGAATAGTTTTTGCCGGGCATGGTCGTTATGAAGACTTCGTCCCATCGTACGGCCTTGTACTCGTGCAGATAGACGGGCTGGTATATGCCGCCTGTACCCATGGACTGCGAGTCCTGAGGGGAAAGGGAATCTCCGGGCCTCGTGTCATGAAAATCGAATATGCCCTTGATCCAGATCTTTTCTGCCAATTGGGTAATACCGCTGCTGTTGTATGCTACATTAAACGACGGATCATAAGGGTTCGTCACCTTTACGGCAAGCACGTTATCGCCTGGCTTTACAATCGTTGATACGTTGAACATGATGGGATCGAAATAGCCCTCGTGCTCTCCGAGGATCTGTCCGTTCAGCCAAACTTTTGCAAAATAGTCCACGCCTTTGAATATCAAAACGTTATACTCCTGTGCCTGTGCGGCAGTCAGGGTAAAATGCCGTCTGTACCAGACAGAGCCGAAATAATTTTCTAGGCCGGGCACATCGACCTCAAAGTTGTCCGGAACG
The DNA here is from genome assembly GCA_021800575.1 of bacterium. Taxonomy (GTDB): domain Bacteria; phylum JAMCPX01; class JAMCPX01; order JAMCPX01; family JAMCPX01; genus JAJYLM01. The sequence goes on along the minus strand of JAJYYW010000249.1, from coordinate 985 downwards.
CTGACGGTTAACCAGGACGAATCATTATAGGAAGGTGAATAAAAAGGTGTCGCCTGTGTTTCGCCGGTATCACCGGCATCCGTCGTAAACATGTATGCGCCGGTCAGCATGACGTTCTGTCCGGTGTTTTCCGAGATATAAGAACCATCGGTTACCGTGGCAAGGATAGATGCGGTCGTCGTCTGTGCGTTCGCCAGGACGGCAAATTCAGAGTTTGGCATAACCGGGAACGAGGTGTTCAGAGCAGGGGGGACAGCTTTGACCGAGTGACTCGTGCTGCAGCCGAAGACGAACAAAGGGACAAGCAACAACACCAAATGTATCTTTTTATGCAACATGCCAGCGCCTCCTTTCAGCGTTTGCTTATGAAAGCTGAACTGAGAAGTTTGTCAAGGTATGCCCTGTACGGGCCTTGCAGAATAATGCTGATATTATTTCTCCGGACAAGTCAATTGAAACTTTATGGGGAGGGCTGACGTACCTCGAAACAAAAGCCAAGCTGTACCAGACAAACCACGTCGGTAAGAAATAAAAGAGTTCGTTTGCTGCACCTCCCTTTGACAAAGCGAGGCAGGAGAGATTTTCATTTTCGAAATCTCCCCCTGAAAAGGGGAGCTCAGGGGGTTACTTTCTTCGTCCGCTCTGAAAAGAGGGCAAGGGGCGTGTATGTTTCCTCTCCTCTGAGGAGAGGATCGAGGTGAGGTCTCTGCCCCCTTGCGGTTTCCATGTCGCCACAAAGAATACAATCCTTATTCCCGTCTGTTTCTCAATGAATAAATGCAAAGAGCAAAGACCAGACCCTATTTCTTCCTTGCGGGGTTCCGCTGGAAGCGGAAAAAGCGTAGCATTTTAGGAATACAGGAATAGTAGAAAACGGAGAGGTACCGAAGTGGTCATAACGGGCCCGCCTCGAAAGCGGGTATCCTGGGCAACCGGGAACGTGGGTTCGAATCCCACCCTCTCCGCCATACTACGCTGACGAGAC
>JAJYYW010000248.1 GCA_021800575.1 bacterium | reverse complement strand
GCGAACATAGTATTGCTATTCACTCAGAAACAAATGGCTTTCTCGTAATCAATGAACCGTATTATCCTGGCTGGCATGCCTATATAAATAAAGCAGAAGTTCCAATGTATCATACAAACTACTTATTTCAGGGGATAAAGCTACCACAGGGAAATTATACTGTGAAGATCGTGTATAGACCTCAATTGTTTTATATTGGCTTAGCGGTATCTCTCCTCACAGTGTTGATAATGCTCTTGATTGCAATCATTCGAATGCTACAATAAAAGAGTTGAACGGGTGTTCGCCGCAATCCCCGCTATTTATAGCGGCGGGCACACAGCACAGCTGGGTCGGGCGAACTATTTGACAAAAGTCATGTCAAGGGACCGGTCTTGCATGAAAAACAGCAATGTCAAAGGCAGATCCTGTTTCTCTCCTTGACAAATATCCTGGAAGACTTTCATTTTCATAAGAGTACAAGGAACTTTGCAGTGCCGGGAAAGGAGGGACTGTCATGGTGTTCGTTAACGCTGCGTTGGTGATAGTGATTCTTGGCGGCGCAGTGTACATGCTTTACAGGTCCATCTGGAAGAATAAAGGCCGGTGTCCTGATTGTAAGGAAAATCATAAAGTTAAGAAAAAAATATGGAAAGACGACTGAAAACAAGGATACGATAATGGATTCAAAACTCCATAAAAAAGCGCTTTTATTGTCCTATTTCACGGTAGGGTATAACATACTTGAGGGGATTGCATCTGTCCTGGCCGGATCACTGGCCGGCAGCATAGCGCTTCTTGGATTCGGTCTCGACAGTTTCGTTGAATCGTTTTCCGGCAGCATCATGATCTGGAGATTCAGCAAGCATGGGGAATTGTCGGAAGAAGAGGAAGAAAAAATTGAGGGAAAGGCAGCGAAGCTGGTCGCATATACCTTCTTTGTGCTCGGAGCTTACGTTTTATACGAGTCAGTCAAAAAGTTATGGCTCCATGAAGCCATACATCCCAGTCTTTTTGGCATCATCATTGCTCTCATTTCACTGATAGCAATGCCGGTCTTGTTTTATCTGAAATATAAAATAGGGAAATCCATAAACAGCAAGAGCCTGATTGCTGATTCCAAGCAAACGCTTACCTGCATGTTTATGTCGGCCGCCTTATTGATTGGATTGGGATTGAATTACCTGTTTGGATTCTGGCAGGCAGATCCCATCGCCGGGTTCATCATAGTGGTATTTCTTCTGAGAGAGGGTTACGAGACACGGAGTTAATTATGACAAACCAGACCATCGAACAATACATAAACGCCTACCCCGAAGATATCCGGGTTATCCTTCGGAAAATCAGGCAAACAATCCGGAAAGCCGCTCTGCAAGCGGTTGAGACATTAAGCTATCGTATTCCGACATTCGATTTGAACGGCAGGCACCTGGTCCATTTCGCAGCGTTCAGATTGACCTATCAAAATGCACCCAGACGCTTACAATGACATTTCTGAGAGGAATTATCGATGGTATGTCATTACACCTATGTTCTATTGCCCTTTGGCCCAAATCAGGTATATAGATAGAGTCGTTTGATTGCTGGATTATGGTTCTAACACTGTCCACGGTGTTCCGCCATACTACGCTGACGAGACGAATGTCCCCGGCAAAACAATCAACAGATCAAAACAGGACGTTGTTGCATGGCAGGATCAAAAAGAACAAACGAGAAAAAGCTTTACCGCTGTCCTGAGTGCGGCCTCCACTATGAAGAACGGATATGGGCAGAAAAATGCGAAATCTGGTGCAGGGAAAACAAGAGCTGCAGCAGGGAGATTACGGCACACGCACAAGAGAACAAAACCGTGATTTCTTTTCCGGTCCCCGGGTCCGGTAAAGGCTGAGATAGGCTACCATGTACCCTTTTCGGGCCACGCTGTATCCTGGACGGCATCACGATCAGCCCTTGACATAGAACATTCTACCGACACTCCCATAGGAACCTATGCGGTAGGCAGTACCGGAGTACGTCTCATACCCGACAATGATCTCGTCCACGAAATTAATGCTTATCAGCCCGACATGCTTAAGCATGCGAAAGATTGATGAGGGTGGCCTCCGTATGGTATTGAAATAAAAAATGAGACGCTATGAATAAAATCTGTTTTCCCGGACGCCGGATTGAGGATCAAGGATAAAAGACAGGTGTTGCAACAATGTCAGATGATAAGAAACAAATCGGTCTTTTGGGTGGTAAAAAGAGCTTAAGGGCTTTGATGCTTCCGTTATTCGTGGTTGGTATAATATGTTCCTGTAATAATACATCACACGGAACAGCACCCGAAAACTTTCCCCCGGGCTTTCTGTGGGGTGTTTCTACAGCGGCAGAACAAAGCGAAGGCGGCATTACAAACAATGACTGGTATATCTGGGAGCAGCTGGGCAGGACGCCGCAGGTAGGGCTTGCCGATAATTTTTACAACCTTTATGCCGTCGATTTCACCGATGCCCAAGCGATGCACCTCAACGCCTTCAGACTCACCTTCGAGTGGTCACGGATTGTACCGCATAAACCAGCCGATATCTATGCTCCCCTCACAGCATCCGATGTCGATATGAATGAGGTCAATCATTATCATGACGTCATTAATTCCCTGATTGCCCATGGCATGACCCCCATAGTTACTCTGACTCATTACACGCTGCCGCAGTGGGTTGACAATCCTTCCGCCGTCTTCGACCAGACCACACAGACGTTTAACGACGGCTCTCTTGGTGGTTGGACAAATACGGCGACGGCGTACGCCTTTGCGAACTACGCCGGGTTTATGGCTCAACAGTTCTCTCTATCAGTACGATACTGGCTTACAGAGAACGAGCCGATGATAGACGTTCTCGACGGTTATGTGACCGGTGAATTCCCTCCCGGGTACACGAACATTTCCGATCTCACCGCAAGCACGATGCCTTTTTCTGCCAGCGCACGCACCGTCATAAAAAACCTCATTATGGGACACGCGCTTGCGTACCACGCAATTCACGCGGTTGAGCCGGATGCAAAGGTAAGTTTTACAAAAAATTCAATTTTTACAAACGCCGTCACCGGCAATGCTGCGTCGGTATCGGCTGCCGATGCCTTCAATCATGCATATAACCTTACCTTTCTGACAGCTGTGACATCGGGTATATTTGACCTCGGACTGACGGGTACGACGTTTACCGAGGTTCACCCGGAATGGGCGCACACCCTCGATTACATCGGCGTCAACTATAACAACAACGAGTACGTCATGCCGGCACCCGGTATACTGTCGCCCATCAACGCAGTCCCCTGCGACCCTACCCTCGGTATGGGCATTACCATAGCTTTCCATTGTCCAGCGCAGAATCCCCCGAAGACTCAGGGGCTGACATCGATTCTCGTCGAGTACGCGCGGTTATACCATTTGCCCATACTGTTGACGGAAACCGGATTCGGAGGCATCACGCCTCTGGAGAAAACAGCGTATATCGTTCAGACCGCAATGTCTGTTCATAGTGCTATGGCCCGGGGTGTCGACATGCTCGG
>JAJYYW010000247.1 GCA_021800575.1 bacterium | reverse complement strand
ATCAGGCTCGGGATAACCCTGAGCACCAAGGGCATATCGACCTACAGCTCGTCCTTCAGGACCGCGTTGAACACCCGGTCGACAACGTCGCGGGGCCTGAGCACGACCGGTGATCGCACCCCCGTGACCATGCCGGTATCCACGAAGTGGGGGAACACCAGGGTCGTCTTTATACCGTCGAATCCGTACTTCTTCATTTCCAGACGCAGTGATTCCGAGAATCCGGCGATCGCGTGTTTACTGGTTGCGTACGCAGTAAGGTCCGGAACACCGGTCAGGCTGGACGCCGATGCCATGGTGACGATGTGTCCGCGCCTGCGGGACATCAGGTCCGGCAGGAACGCCCGCGTGATCAGCAGTGAGCCTTTGACGTTGACATCGATCGTCCGTGCGATCAATGCTTCAGGACTTTGAACAAAGGGGTACCCATAGAGCACCCCTGCGTTATTGACGATGATGTCGACCAATCCCGCGTCCGCATGTACTCGCCTGGCAAGCCTGCCCACCTGTTCACGATCGGAGATGTCACAGGTATAGGTGCGGACGGGCGTGCCAAGCTCAGCCGCGGTTGCTGCAAGGGCCTCCTGGTTGATGTCGACGAGAACCAGGCTGCAGGATGCGCGTGCGAATTTGAGGGCAAACAACCGTCCCATGCCCATGCCGGCGCCGGTGATGAGAACGGTTTTTCCTGCGATATCCTTCATCGTGATACCAGTGTCATCATAGGAGGGCAGTGAAGTCAAACAATGCGGAACAGCCGCGCGGCGTCTACTGCAGCGGCGTGCGAAACGATGCCGGCACGGCTTTCCGGCAGGACATGAAAGCATTTGACAGGAATCGAAATATTGATTATAAAATCATGCTATCGACACCGTCGCGGCCGGGAAAAAAAGATGGTGACAGAGTATCACAGGCAAATGCTGTACGACGGATCAAGGAGGCGGTATGCCGGTATTTAAAGATACAAACCACATGTACGATGTGCTCGGTGCCCTCTGGCAGGTGCTATTCAACGAAGAAGAGAATCTGAAGTTTGTCCAGTTTCTGAATGATGCAGGACTCGGCGCTGATGACATCAGGAAATATCAGGACATCCGCAGGGATGCTGCAGTCAAGTTCAACAACGCCAACATCACCATCAAATTTACGCTGTCCGATCCCGCGGGAACAATATGGGTGATCCACGGCAGTGACAAGCCCCGGGTCGTGCTGGGACAGTACGACGGCAAGCCGGATGTCGAGATGATACTGTCCTGCGACAATGCGCACAAGTTCTGGCTCAAGCAATTGAGTATCCCCGTCGCATTGGCAACGAGGAAGATCAAGACAAAGGGATCTGTGACCAAGGTGCTCGGCTTGATACCGCTTGTGAACCCCATATTCGAACTGTATCCGAAGTATTGTGCGACCAAGGGTATCCAGGTTTAGTACTCAAGAGCCGAAGAAAGGGCAGGGGCGGACTTCCCGGACCGTTGCCGGAGCGCAGCCTTCGGTTCTCCCGATAAGGAGGATGTATGTCTTACACGGAACTCAATCTCAATCTGACGGATGACGAAATTGCCATAAAAAACAGCGTCCACGACTTTGCACGCGAGGTGCTCAGGCCGGCGAGCATCAAGCTCGATAAGCTGCCGCCCGGGGAGGTCATTCAGAAGGGGTCCCTGTTCTGGGACGTCTTACGGCAGGCCTATGGCATGGGACTGCATACGTTTCTGCTCCCGGAATCGTACGGCGGGCTGGGGCTGTCGCCGCTGGGGGTGCACATCGTCGAAGAAGAGCTCGCCTGGGGGAGCATCGATTTTGCAATCGCCCTCGGGGTTGCAACGTTCCCGGCATTCCTCTCCATGCTTGCACCCACGGATTACCTGCTGGAAAACTTCGTATACCCGTATACCAGGGATAAGACCGCGTCCTTCATCGGGTGCTGGGCGATTACCCAGCCCAACAGGGGCTCGGATACGCTCGCGCCGGGGACAGACCAGTTTAAGGACCCGCACATCAAGGGAGAGATCACCGCACGCCGCGACGGCGATTCCTGGATCATCAACGGGACAACATCGTCGTGGGTATCGTGCGGGACCATCGCGACGCATGCGACCGTGTTTTTGAACATCGATCCTTCCATGGGCATGGCGGGAGGAGGCATCTGCATCGTACCGACCACTCTCCCCGGGGTGAGCAAGGGAAAGCCGCTCGACAAGATGGGACAGCGGGCGCTCAACCAGGGCGAGATCATCTTTGAAAACGTCCGCGTGCCCGGCGATAATATGATCATCGACCCGGAAGCATACGAGGCGATGACCGACGTTACGCTTGCTGCTGCGAACGGGTCCATGGGTGCTTTTCTGACCGGTGTCGCCCGGGCAGCGTATGAGGAGGCGCTGGAGTATGCCAGGCAGAGGGTGCAGGGCGGCCGTCTGCTCATCGAGCACGGGTTTGTGCGGCATAAGCTCCTGCACATGTTCAAGCTCGTCGAGGCCGCACGCGCCATGTCCCGCAGTGCGCTGATCTACAACCTTACCAATTCACCGCCGGATACCAAGTACTCCATCGCATCGAAGATCTTCTGCACCGAGGCCGCTTTCAAGGTGGCGCACGAGGCATCCATGCTCTTCGGCGGCTACGGGCTTGCCAAGGAGTATTATATCGAGAAATTGTTCCGGGACGCCCGTGCTTCGATGATCGAGGACGGGTCCAATGACGCGCTCGCCATTTTCGCGGGCGAGCTGATTGCAAAGGGCGAAGCATAGATCATGGATTTTCTGTCGAGCGTCCTGGCTGCGCAATGCAGCGTGTCACCGGACAAGGAGGTATTCATCTTCGAGTACGGCGACCGTGGAGACGAGCGCATCACCTACGCCATGCTGCGCGACAACGCCCTTAGGATTGCACGTGAGTTCAAGCGCATCGGCATCGGTCCCGGAGACGCCTTTGGCATCATGATGCGCAACTACCCGGAATTCATGTACCTGCTGGCCGCTGCTTCTCTGACCGGTGCAACGGCTGTTCCCATAGACCCGCGGGCATCGGGCGAGCGTCTGCAGTACATGCTCGGATTTTCCGGGGTTCACGCTGTTTTTACGACCGAGGACGTCGTTTCCCGCATCACCGCACTGCGGACAGACCTGCCCGCCCTCAGACACATATACCTCTCCCGGAAGGTCGATGTTGCGCGCGGTGCGCATCAGCAGTTTCCGTTTTTGAACGAGGTGCTCGAAACCCAGTCGGTCCCGGACGCCGGGACCGTGACCGCTGAGCCGTCCGGAGACAATGCACGCGCCCTCGAGATCATATTTACTTCAGGGACGACCGGAGAGCCCAAGGGGGTCGTGGTCAAGCAGGACCGTTTCGGCTCGTATGCGCTTCTTGCACAGCTGGTATGGGGGTACAGTCCGGAGGATGTCCTGTATACAGGCCTGTCGTTTACCCATGGCAATGCCCAGGCGGTGACCATGGTGCCGGCGATCGCCATGGGGGTTGTGGCGGTCATCAGTCCCCAGTTCACCAAGAGCAGGATCTGGGATGTGTGCAGAAAATACG
>JAJYYW010000246.1 GCA_021800575.1 bacterium | reverse complement strand
TATTCGTCCGTCACCCTGAACGATGCGTTCCCGTAGATACCCTTCCTGAATACGGACAACACCCGCTGACTGATGTCGGAGGCGTAGATCTCGACGCTGAAGTCTTTCTCCACGCCGTATTCCTTCACCATCATCGATATCGTGTACGGCTCCTCTCCCGTCGAAGACCCGGCACTCCATATCCGGAGCGCCGGCTTGCTCATGTACGATTTCTCCGCTTTGATCATGGGTATAATTTCCTCGAACAGCGCCTTGAGCTGGAGGATCTCCCTGAAAAAGTAGGTCTCGTTCGTCGTCAGGAGGTCCACAACGATGCTTAATTCCTCTTCCCGTTCTTTATCATATTTCAGAAAAAAGTAATAATCCTTGAACGAGTTGAGCCGGTGAACGCCGAGCCTGCTCGTGAGCCTGGATACGAAGATGTATTTCTGCTCGTCCGAAAAAAAGATCCCGCTGTATTCCCTGATAAAGTCCCGGAGCCTGCGGAAATCGTCGTCCTCGAGATCCACAGGTACAGTACCGGCATTGGTGAGCGTGGTATACATCGTTTCAGCGGCCTTCCGGAGGTGAAGAGCGGCCGAGGACGGACAGGGCCTTTTCCCTGATCTGCCGTTCCGGCCTGGTGCTCAGCTTCTGCAGGATGCTGCTGGATATGGTGCTGTTTGCCTTCCCGAGCATATAGATGACCTCCAGGACAACGTCCTGATCCTTGTGCAGTAGCACTTTCTCTATATCGCCGGCTGCATCCTCCAGGGAGATGTCCATCAGGAGCTGGAGGGCCGTCAAAACGACGGCCGGAGACTCGTCCTGCAGGTACTGCCTCAGGATTCGCTGCGCTTCCGGGGCCTGTGGTACATACCGGAGATGCTTCATGATTTCAATCTTTACCCACGGATCATCGTCGTTGATGAGCCATTTGATCGTATCGATAAACCGGTCCGGCGAAAGGCGGGCCGTGGTCTTGACCGCTTCTATCCGAACATCCCTGTTTTCGTCGGCCAGCGCCATCTGGATATCTCCGCTGTAGGTTTCGAGACCACGTGCACCGGCTGTCGCTATCATCGCGGCGCGTACCATGGCCTCACTGTCGTTGAGCAGGGTCTTGATGTCTTCGGTCATGGTCTCCGCATAGAAGTTCGCGATGAGCCGGGCGGCTGCCAGCCGCAGCAGGTAGTTGCTGCTGTGGACCATTCCGTGGATCATGACGAAAACCTGATCGGACATCTTGCTACCGACCTTCACGAAGTTATCGATGGCTGTTGCCGTGACGTTCTTGTTGTCCGATGCCATGAGTTTGACCAGAAGCTTGAGGCTCTGGACATCGATGTAGGTGCCGAGCGTCTGTGCAAGGAGCACGGGGATCTCCTCGCTGTCGTCAGTTTCGAGCAGGTAGGACAATCCCTCGGGCGGGGCATCCGGAGTATCCGGCAACCGGGACAGATAGAGCAGCCCTGCCCTGATCTGGGATATGCTTTTATTGCCGGCAAGCAGCCCCACGATATCGGACCGTACGGCCACTCCCTTGTCGACCAGCGCTGCCACACAGGCATCCGCGATGTCCGGATTGTCCGCGTATGCAAGGAGCGCGGGCAGGCTGCCTTTTTCGCTCGACCATCCGAGGATCCTGATGCCGGCCATGACAATGGTACTGTCGATGCTGGACAAGAGCTTTTCTACGATATAAGAGTCGTACAGGTTCGATTCGCTGACCTCGTTTCTCACCGCTGCCGCATCCTGCTCACCCAGGCTGTTGTACAACCGGAGCAGTGCCCGCGCGGCAGCGTCCCGGTCTGACCGCCGGTTGTCCCTGATGCCTTCGATCAGGTAGGTCACCACAAGGGGATCGCGGGTCGAGCCGAGCAGATCAAACGCCGCTTTTTTGAGGAGCGGGTCTTTCATCAGGGGGACAATGTTTTCTGTCGGGAGCTTGAAGCCCTTCTTACCGAGACTGGCAAGGGCTTCAATGGCAGAAAAAACAATGTAGATCTCCTTGCTTTTCAGAAGTCCGGTTATCAGCGGAATGACTTCCCCGGTCCCGATCTTGCCGAGTGCTTCTATGGCCGCTGTCGAAAGGTTTTGCTGGGAGCTGGAGGTCAGTTTTATCAAAACCGGTATCACCCGGAGGTCACCGATATCACCGGCCACATCGACCAGGAGCTTTGCGACTTCCCACTCCTCCCGGACAATCGCCTCGAGGATCTGCGGCACGGCCTTTTCGCCGGTCCTCGTGAGCCCCTCAACCCCCGCCGTCCTGAGCCCGGCATTGTCCTGCGACCGGAGGATAGCGATAAACAGATCCGTGAGTTTGCCGGCGTCCTGCTTCTGCAGGAGGGACTCGAGGGCTGTTTTTCTGACTCTGAAACTCTCATCCCCCAGCAGTTCGCAGAAGAGCTGCCGGTGGTCATCGAACGGGAGGCTGCCGCTGCTCTCTGCAAACCGGACACGCTCCTCTTCGGACATGGTGCGCAGACTGAGGGCGTCGTCCGTCATTGGGCAAGCCCCAGTTCTTTCTTCTTTTTCTCTATCAGCTCGCGGAGGGATTCCGTGAGAAAATCCCCCTGCTGGCGGATGTGCTCGGAGATCCTCTTGGTGTAGAGCTTCCTCCCTTCCTCGAGATCCTTTTCCAGCACTTCCTCGACCGTATCGCTCCGTATGCCCTGTTCCAGCAGGTCCTGGTTGTACAGCGCAATATCGGATATGATGATGCGGGCCAGCCTCTTTGCCTTCTCGATATCCTGCATGTCCGCAGGGGTGTGGACGAGTTCCTCCTCGTTGAGCCGGGCTGCATCGCTGGTCTTCATCCCCGGAGTGGTTGCTTCGTTCACCCCCTCGCCGACAGGAACCTCGCCGACCGCTCCCACCGTTTCCCTGACCTCTTCCTGCCTGCTGATAAGCCGGTTTATCTTTGCGACCAGGCCGTCCCTGATGTGGTGCTTCTCTATGAAATCGTCCGCCCCGTACAGGCTCTGCGGTATGCGCTTGTAGCGCGTCTTATCGTAAATCGAGGCCACCAGGATCACCTTAATGCTCTGCAGCCGCTTGTCCTGTCTGATCAGCTCCGGAAATTCGAAGCCGAATATGTCCGGCAGCGCAACATCGACGATGACCACCTCGGGATGCGCGTCCTCCATAATGGAAACCGCCTCAACACCGTTCCTGGCGAACAGGGGGAAAAACTTTTCCTCCCGCAGAAGCTCTCCCATCATTTCGCGCATGGAGCTGGACGGATGCGCGATGAGTATCTTCTTCCCTTCTGCAACGGCCGGCAGCTCCCCGTGCACCGGTTCCGGTGCCTGGACTGTCTTTTTTCTGAGCAGGAATATCTGGCCGCACCGCGAGCATCGCAGCTTCAGGCTCGCGCCGGATATTCTGTCGTCATCCACGTTATAGGTTGTCGAACACTGGGGACAGCGTATGATCATAGTGCACTTATACCTTGAACATGTTAAATAAGACGTCCAGCACACGCGACTGTTTGATGAGCAGGTCTGAGATCTCGTTGAGCTGGGAAACGTTCTGCACGTTCTCAACGGACGAGGTTCTGATTCTGCGGACA
>JAJYYW010000245.1 GCA_021800575.1 bacterium | reverse complement strand
TATTCCCACCGGAGATCTCCGGGAGAACGGTAATAGAACTTCCCCGTACTGACCAGGGGGCGTGCAAGGATTCTGAGGTTCTTTTTCTGGGTAAAATCCGCTGTTATCGAGTGCACCCCTGACATGGCCTGCCGGATGCTTTCCCAGGATGTCGCCCAGCCCGCTCCGTATAGAACAGGGGTCATCATCATACCTGCCAGCACCAAGAACGCCAGCACCATCATGGTTCGTTGGAGTCCGCGAAACGACCGCATGGTTAAACCATTCCCCCGTTGACTGATATAACCTGTCCGGTGATGTAGGAAGCGTCGTCCGAGGCCAAAAACCGTACGAGCTTTGCAACCTCTTCCGGTGTTCCGATCCTTCCCATGGGTATCATCTTGAGGATAATTTCCAGCGGTGCATTCTTGATCATCTCTGTTTCTATCAGGCCCGGTGCCACCACGTTGACCCGGATACCCAGCCGTGCCACCTCCTGTGCAAGGGCCTTGCTCGCCCCGATCAACCCCGCCTTTGCCGCAGAATAGTTGGTCTGGCCCCGGTTGCCCGTGATACCGGACACCGATGATATCGTCACGATCGAGCATCCCTTTTTCACGCGCAGCATGCTGGTGAGGACCGGCTTCGTTACATGAAAGAACCCGTCGAGCGAGGTCTGGATCACGGACTGCCAGTCTTTCTCGGACATCATCGCCAGGAGCGTGTCTGCAGCAATGCCGGCGTTGTTGACCAGGGTATGAATCACCTTGTGTTGTTTCAACAGACCGTCCACGGCATCGTGCGTCTGCGCAGCGTCCGCCACGTCGAACTTCGCACATTCACCGTCCCCGCCGGCTTCCCTGACCAGACGCAGTGCCTCCTGCGCGGCAGCCTCGTTGCTGCGGTAATTGATGATGACGTGATAGCCCGCGCGCGCCATCTCCACGCAAATCGCCCGGCCGATACCCCTGCTTCCCCCGGTAACCAGTACCCGCTTTTTATCATCCATATTGTGGTGCTTTATATACTGGTGCAGCCGCAAAAGCAAGAGATACGGCGGAGGGGATGTCCGGCTGTACGCGGGCACCGCAGACAACGGCTGCGGCAGAGGTGCGGCCGTGATTTTGCTTGTTTGACAAGCCATAATCTGCTCTGTATAGTGGGCATGAGTTTATCATGGATCAAAAAGTAAGAACCATAACCATAGACGGTGTCAAGATCGGCGGCAACAACCGTATCGCGCTCATCGCCGGTCCCTGCGTCATTGAAAATGAGTCCCTGACCATGGACATCGCGGAACAGCTGAAGGCGATCGCCGCACGGCTGGGTATCTCCCTGGTTTTTAAAGCGTCCTTCGATAAAGCAAACAGGACATCCATCAACTCGTTCAGAGGACCGGGATTGAAAAAGGGACTCGAAATCCTTGCCAGGGTGAAGGCACAGTACAACCTGCCGGTCCTGTCGGACGTGCATAGCACGGATCAGATAAAACCCGCCGCCGAAGTCCTCGACATCATTCAAATACCTGCCTTTCTGAGCAGGCAGACGGACCTTATCGTCTCGGCGGGCGAGACGGGAAAGGTGGTCAACATAAAAAAAGGGCAATTCATGGCGCCCTGGGACATCAGGCATGTGATCCAGAAGGTGGAATCGACCGGCAACCACAGGATTATCATCACCGAACGAGGGTACACCTTCGGGTATAACATGCTCGTGAACGATTTCCGGGTCATCCCTATTATGCGGGGCTTCGGGTACCCGGTGGTGTTCGACGCAACCCACAGTGTGCAGCTGCCGTCCGCAACAGCAGGCGTTTCCGGCGGCCAGAAGGAATACATCGAGGTGCTTGCCAAGGCCGGTGCAGCCGTCGGTATCGACGGGCTGTTCCTCGAAGTATACCCCGAACCGGACCAGGCCCTCAGCGACGGCGCAAACTCCCTGCGGCTCGACCGGGTGGAAAAATTATTGAGAACGGTAAAGGTGATAGATGAAATCATCAAAAAAGATTGATGTTATAAAAGAGGCGAAGAAGGTACTGAGGATAGAGGCCGATGCGGTCAATAATCTTGTCCGGCACATCGACCGGCAGTTCTTGCTCGCGGTGGATACGATCTTTGCCGCGAAGGGCAAGGTCATCATAACCGGCATCGGTAAATCAGGGCTCGTGGGACAGAAAATCGCCTCGACCATGACCAGCACCGGTACGCCCGCATACTACCTCCATCCATCGGAAGGCGCGCACGGCGACCTCGGTATCCTCGGTAAAAACGACGTTCTCGTCGCGCTCTCGAACAGCGGCGAGTCCGAAGAGGTCCTCAATATCATTCCGTTTGTCCGCAGGCTCGGCATAAAACTGATAGCCATTGTCGGCAACAAGACTTCAACGCTTGCCCAGGGCGCAGACATCATGATCCATGTACCCGTCGACAAGGAGGCATGCCCCTTTGGCCTTGCGCCGACCGCAAGTACGACAGCGGAACTTGCTATCGGCGACGCGCTTGCCGTCTCCCTGCTCCTGAAACGGGGGTTCACCAAGGACGATTTTGCACTCTTCCACCCGGGCGGCGCCCTCGGCAAGCGGCTGTTGACCAGGGTGGAAAACCTCATGCATACCGGCAGTGATATCCCCGTCGTCCATACCACAACGCCCATGAGAGACGTCCTCGTGGAAATCACGTCAAAACGCATGGGCCTGACGGGCGTCTATGACGCTCACGGCCGGCTGACCGGTATCATCACCGACGGTGACCTGCGAAGGGCGCTGGAAAAATATCCGGACGTGCTTGAAAAAGCAGCAGCGCAGATCATGACCGGGAACCCGAAACGTATTGAAAAAGACGCACCCGCGGTCAAGGCGCTCAACATCATGGAAAGGCATTCCATCACCTCGCTGTTTGTGACCATCAACGGGGACAGGGATAAGCCCATCGGCATCATCCACCTGCACGACATCCTGAAAGCCGGGATTGTGTAGGATTCCCGGAGCATCATTGAAGGTTCACCATGCCGCTTGATAAAAAAAACAATAAAAAAACGCTTGCCGGGAAATTGAAAGCCGTACGGCTTTTGATCCTCGATGTCGACGGCGTGCTGACGGACGGCAAGCTGGTCTACAACAGCGACGGGATAGAATTGAAATTCTTCGACGTCAAGGACGGCTACGGACTCGTACGTCTGAAACAGGCCGGTGTCAAACTCGGGATCATCACCGCAAAGACGTCGGCTATCGTGGAAACGAGGGCGCGCGACCTCGGCATCGACAAGCTGTACCAGAACGTGAAAGACAAACTCACTGCATACGAGGACATCAGGAAGACATACGGCCTCCTCGATGCGGAGATAGCGTATATCGGCGACGATGTCCCGGACCTCGGTGTTCTCCGGAAGGCCGGCGTGCCCATAGCCGTGCACGATGCGGTCGAAGCTGTCCGGAAAACGGCTGTGTACACCACGAGACGCTGCGGCGGCAACGGGGCCGTACGGGAGGTGGCCGAGCTGATCCTGGAGGCGAAGGGGCTTCCGCCCGCATAGCACTGCCATGGAGACGTGTTGGATAATCACGCGGGATCTGACCTTCAACGGCGGGTGTTCGC
>JAJYYW010000244.1 GCA_021800575.1 bacterium | reverse complement strand
CAAACCGCTGATTGTCCCTGAGCAGGGCGGCGAGACTGTAGATCTCCTCGGGTGTTTCCAGCTCGATCACCCGGTCTCCTTCGACATGCTCGACGTCCATGACGACAAATTTGAATCCCTTGCTCAACTGCGGGTTCAGGAGCAGGCCCGCGCAGTACATGGGATCCGTAAACGAGAGGTACAACGGCAGGTTGTAAGCACCGGGATCGGTTTTGTCCGCGGCAAAGAACAGAAACGGCTCGCTCTTGCGTTCCTCGATCTCCATCTCGGCCACTGCGGGTCCCAGTCCCTTGACATTACCCGAGAAGGCAGACTTGAGCAGGTCCTGTCCTGCACCGTACAGTCCCTGTTCCTTGGCAACCTCGGTCCCTTCCTTGAATGCATCCCATGCAAGTTTGTGGACCTTGTCGCTTCCGGTTCCCTGCTCGTGGGTCATTAATATTGCGATATCGTCACCTGTGGATGAAATATAAGAATCTATCAGCAGACCGCCCCCCTCGGTGGATATGTACTCTTTAACCCGTTCGATAACCCTCTTACTGGGGCGTATGTGTCCTCCAATGCTTCCGATATCTGCCTTGATAGCTGAAATAGTTACTTTCATCGTGTCTCCTTTATAGTATTTTATTCATTTCTTCTGCTCTGTAATCCCGTACCGCACCAGACCGCGGCATCTGCGCAACAACCCTCCCGTTTTCAATCACCGGCATCATGAGTTCTTCAAACCTGCCCCCGCAGAGCCCGCACTTGTCGGTTCCTGCCGGATACCGCGAAACCATGCGCCGGCCGCATCCCGTACATCGCTGCACTGTTTTTCTGCCCGACTCCTTGCCGCGCTTTGAAAAGGGTTGATGTTCGATCTCGACGATATCCATGGCGAAATCAACAACAGGCGAGTTCGATATATACGTACCTACGCCGAAAAGATCAACAACTTCCTTTAGCTCATCGACTTTAGCCTCGTCAAGTCCTCCACTCACCATAAACTTGATGCCGGTATACCCCCTGAGCTCGAGTTCCCATTTGGTTTCCAGGACAATGCGCTTCATATCGCCCCTGCGTGAACCCGGCGTGTCAAACCGGATGCCGTACAGCCGTTCCTTCAGGGCCTGCGCCACACGTACAGCTTCAAACCGCTCGTCGAGAAACGTATCAATAAGAATCAGCCGCGGCACGTCGGGCTCAATAATCTCGTCAAAGGCAAGGGCCGATGTGACCGTGTCGCCGATGATAAGGATAATGGCATGCGGAATGGTACCGACCGGCTGTATCCCTATCTTCTGCGCCCCGAGCATGTCCGCGACACCGTCACACCCGCCGATATAGGCGCTCCGCTCGATCATGGGTGCTATGGCAGGATGCATGCGCCGTGCGCCGAAGCTGAACACGGGTTTGCCGCCCGCCGCACGCTTGACCCGCGCAGCACCCGTGGTAACGCCGCTCGCCTGGCAGATAAGACCGAGGATCTCTGTTTCGTACACACCAAAATCTTCGTACCTGCCCTCGATCTCCAGGACAGGATCGTACGGGTAGAACACCGTGCCCTCACGCATGGCCCGCACATTCACGGGTTTGTCCTTCAACAGCTCCACGACTTCTTCAAGACCCGCGAACACCGCCCATGGCCAGTTCGACGGAAGGCCTTTTGTCCTTATCTCCATGGTGACGTGCTTCGAAATGCCGTTTGCTTGTAATATTTTGAGTCCCCGCTCGAAGTAGACATCCGTGACCCTGCCCTTTTTCAGATCGTCTTCGCTGGCTATATAAAACATAAAAACTCCTTTCAGACTGACCGCTGCACTGGCCGGAAATACGCTGCATAGTTAGTATCCCGTATGGGCTCTTTTGTCAATTGCCTCTTCTTTGCTTGACAGTTGAAAAGTTCCTGAATACATGTGATTATTGTTTTATCCGGGAGAATCCCGGGAATCACAGCGGCGGTGTAGCTCAGTTGGTAGAGCGGGGGTCTCATAAGCCCTATGTCCGGGGTTCGATTCCCTGCACCGCCATTTTTGCAGATCCTCTTTTCTCACCGCTGGGCCCGGATAGGTACTGACAGAGGAGGAGATTCTTAATCGAGGTACAAACTATCCTCTCTTCATCGCATGCTGCATCCGGCAACTGTGTAGCCCAGACTCCGGGTTCTTCGCTGAGTTTGCATGGTAGTTCAGTGAAATGCGTACAGCGGCCCGCCGCCCTCTCCTATATAGACGGTACCATCAGGGCCTATTGCCGGTGAAGAGCCTATGCCGCCGCAGGAAACCGTATTGCCGTCATAGTAGCTCCACTTAAATGTTCCGTCAGGATTAATTGCAAGAACGTAGCAGGTAGATCCCACATAAATCGTGCCGTCAGCACCGATTGCAGGAGAAGAATCACCTATGCCGGAACTATAGATCCATTTCAGAGTGCCATCCGGATGAAACGCATAGAGTCTATACGATCCAATATAAATGGTGCCATCGGTCCCTATCCCGGGAGAAGAAATCCCCGAATCGTTCATGGCATATTTCCATTTCAGGGTACCGTCAGGGTTAATCGCGTAAAGACAACTTAAGTTATTGGTACTGTATGTCCCAATATAAACCGTGCCGTCGGCACCTATTGCCGGAGAAACAAAATATATGGGGGTACCCGTATTGAAAGTCCATTTCAGCGTGCCGTCCGGATTGATTGCATAGAGATTATCATCCTGTGATCCTACATAAATCGTACCATCTGATCCTATTGCAGGAGTTGACCATATCCCGCCACCCGTAGCATACGTCCATTTCAGGGTGCCGTCCTGGTTGACCGCATAGAGTTTATCGTCCATTGACCCGATGTAAATGGTCCCGTGGCTATCCATAACAGGAGAAGAGTATAAAATATTCCCGCCTGTCGTAAAACTCCATTTGTTCGTACCGTCAGGATTGATTGCTTCCAGGTCACCAATAAACGTACCGACATAAATGGTACCATCAGGAGCTATATAGGGGGTTGTATATTGCTTACCCCATGGGGTATTATTCATCCATTTGAGTGTTCCGTCCGGATTGACTGCATAGAGATTACTGCCGCCGATATAGATTGTACCGTCAGCCCCTACCACCGGTGAATCTGCATAGGATATGGCTACGTCAGTATTGCTCCACTTCAGAAGACCGGTTACACTGCTCGTATCCACGGTACTCAACCCTGTATTCCTTATATTCCCCCTGAACTTCGGCCATGGGCTGACCGCATTGATGGTTATAATGGCCTGTGCCTCGGCCGTACCGTTAACCACTGCCGCGGTACACGTTCCGCTCTGCCCTGACGAAGGACTGAACGTGTACGTCCATCCTTCCCCGCAGTATCCGCCGCTTAGAATGCTCCCGCCGCACGTGTCAGCAGAGCTCTCTATTTGCGGTTTACCTCCCCTCGCGTAGATCGTACAGGCCATGGTCGAGCCGGCATTCACCGGGTTTGGACCCGGTGTGCTACAGTCGATACTCACCGCCTGCCGTGGCCGATCGTACGGATTTGAACACGATATGGATGGATCATCCGTGTGCACGATCACGTTGCCGGTCACTCCATTTGGCGGTACCGTCACCACGATCTCTCTATCGTT
>JAJYYW010000243.1 GCA_021800575.1 bacterium | reverse complement strand
TCCGGCCGGAAACCGGCGGAAAAGTGTCATTGACCCAGGATGAGATCGATAAGTTATTTTCTGAAGCCCAGGTTTACAAGCGATACGGCCTGCATTCCAAGGCGATAGAGAAGCTGAACCAGATACTCCATGGAAACCCCGACCACAGGACGGCACTGGAAGAGCTGTTCGAGCTGTATCAGCTCGGGAAAAAATATAAGGAAGCATCCCAGCTTGCTGAGAAACTGTACAACCTCTTCATGTCCGATGGCGAAGTGGATAAGGCGCAAAGTTTTGTCCAGCAGGCAGCAGCAAACGATCCCGGTAACGAGGTGCTCAAAGCCCTGGCCGGTAATGTTCCGGCCGAAGAACAAGAAACAGGAGTGCAGACACACGGGAGAAGACAGCCTGAAGCGGCGGAGCGGGAACAGGAAATGTCGGCTGAATCTGTGCAGGAGTCACCGCAGCCGTCAGCAGAGATACCTCCTGCTCCCGATAGAGAGATAGAAACCATGCAGGAGCCGGGACCATCGGTGGTCCCGGAACAAGAGACCGCCGCGCAGGAGATTGATACGGATATTGAGATTGAGGTGGAATCTCCTTCTGCCCCTGAGGAAAAAGCCGGGGATGAGCAGGAATCCATGCCTGCTGAAGAGCAACCGGCAGCCGGAACCGGGGAAACGGTTTTTGTTCAGGAAGAGATTTCCGGGGAACCAAAGGCCCGGATCCAGGAAGAGCCACAGGAAGAGCCCCGGGAAGAAGTTCCTATTCCCGAGCAGATAGACTTCGGTCCGGAACCGGACACGTCTCAGGAGAGCGCAGCCGGGAGTACAGCTCAACAGCATCAGGAAGAGGACATCAATTTCAGTTTTTCCGATGAAGACCTGGAGGGAATCGGGCCGGAGAAGGATCAGGAACCGGTTTCCCGGCAACCGGAAGCACAGCCTGCACCGCCCGAAGAGAACAAACCGGGCATCGATATCATAGATTCACTTGATGAGGCTGAATTTTATTATCAGCAGGGGATTTTATCCGAGGCAAAAGAGATACTCCAGAAGATTCTCCGGGCCGCACCGAATGAGGAGAAGGCGAAGAAGCGTCTTGCCGATATACTCGCCAAGGAACAGCAGGCACAGCCGCTGGTTCAGGAAAAAACTCCCGACCTGGAAGAGCCGTTTATCGAGCGCGAGGCCGATCATATTGTTGCGGCATCGACCGATGAAGGCCTGTTCGATCTTGCTCAGGAACTGGAGAAGGAGCTGTCGTCGGGGACCGCGGCAAAAATGCAAACTCCGGAGCCTCCGGAAGCGGAACAGCAGGTCAGTGTCGAAGAGGTTCTTGAAGCCTTCAAGAAAGGTGTTGAACAGAGCGTTGACAAGCAGGATGCGGAAACGCACTACAACCTTGGTATCGCGTACAAGGAGATGGGATTGATAGATGAAGCGATTAATGAATTTACAACCTCGTCTCTTTCACCGGACAAAAAGCCGGACAGCCTGATCATGCTGGGCATGAGCTATATGGGTAAAGGACTGCCCGGGAAAGCGATAGAGATGTATAAGCAGGCCCTGCATGCGAAAGGCGGTGTGCAGGCGGAGAACATCGGTTTGCTCTATGAACTCGGCGTTGCGTTCGAAGCGTATGGAGACATGAAGAACGCTTATAAAAATTTTGTCGAAGTGCAGAAGATAGACGAGAAATTCAGGGACGTCAGGAGCAGGGCGGTAAAACTCGCGGAATTCGTTCAGGATGCACCGGGGAGTGAACCGCAGGAAGCTCAGCCGGCAGAGACCGGAAAATTTACCCTTGACAGCCTGCTGAACGAGGTGGAGGCGGAAGAGCCGTCACCACAGCCGGCGGTGCAGCATGCGCCTGAGCAAAAGCCCCAACCCCAGACAATCCAACCCCTTGAACAGCAAAAGCCTGCTCCGGTCATTTCATCAGCACAGCACCAGGGTGTTCCTGTGCAGGAACAGAAGCAGGCGGTGGAAGAATCGGATGCCGGTCAAAACAAGGTCAAACCGGCGAAGAAAAAGGTTTCATATATATAACAAAGGAGCGCGATGAACTATTTAGATTTTTATAAACTGAACGAGGAACCCTTTTCCAGTGCACCCGATATAAAGTTTTATTATAACAGTGCACAACATTCCAAGGCACTGGTACGATTGATGTATGCCGTCGATTCCATGAAAGGCCTCGCTCTGCTCATCGGAGATATCGGAACCGGCAAAACCACGCTCGCACGGCGTATGCTCGACAGCCTGCCCGAGGAGGAGTATGAGTCCGCCCTGCTGGTTATTATCCATTCAGGCATAACCGCCGACTGGCTGCTCAGGAAAATAGCAATGCAGCTCGGTATTGCGGAACCCTCGGAGAACAAGATCGCCCTCCTGTCGCAGCTCTATGAGCGCCTCAATGAGCTGTACGAACAGCACAAAAAGGCGGTCGTCCTGATAGACGAGGCGCAGATGCTCAGAACGAAGGAAATGATGGAGGAATTCAGAGGACTGCTCAACCTTGAGGCGCCGGACCGGAAGCTGATTACGTTCGTATTTTTCGGACTGCCGGAGATAGAAGAAAATCTGCTCCTCGACAGTCCGCTCGCACAGCGCGTTGCGCTGAAGTACAGGCTGGAATCGTTCAACTACGAGTCCACGGAGGCGTATGTGAAGCACCGCCTGGGACTCGCCGGCAGTAAAGACGAAATATTTGCACCGGAAGCCGTAGAAAAGATTCATGCGTATTCGAAAGGCATACCGAGGATGATCAATATCATCTCATCCAACGCTCTGTTTGAGGGATTTTTGGTCAAGGCGAAGATCATCGAGGGTAAGATCATTGACAGTGTCGTGGCGGATCTTGGCATCACCGGAGAGCAGGCTGAGCAAAAGGCTGTGACCGGGCCTGCGGAGGCAGTGGATGAGCCGTTTATCGTTGAATCCGTGCAGCAGGGCGCGGTGCAGGCACCGGTGATGCAGGAAGTTGCACAGCCGCGGCAGAAGCCTGCAGCGTCTCCCCAGGCTCCGAGACAGGTACAGGATGCGCAGCGGCAAGCCGACATAAAGCCAAAGCCCAAAAAACAGGAAGATCAGGACGAAATCGATTCGATACTCGATAAGCTCGAAAAGGGCGGATGATATTTCTGCGGCAGCAGAGCGGGCGCAGGGCCGGTGCCCGGTAAAAACGTTCAACGCGTAACAAGGTAACTTTGCGACAAAGGCCGTTTTGTTAACGGCGGCACAGGGGAAAAGCTGAAGGGCAGGTCCCCGGGCAACAGATCGGGGGGACGCACCTCATGAAACTCAGAGTGAGGAGGTTGGACATGGTACAAAAAAACTATCAACCGGGCGAAAGCTACCAGTATCCGCTGATTCTCAAGAAGATTTTGAATACCCCCCTTGTATACGCTCCGGATAAAGAAATCGTTTATCGGGACAGTGTCAGGATCACATATACAACGCTGTACGAGCGGATCAACCGGCTTGCCGGCGGGTTGGAGAGACTCGGGGTCAAGCCCCGAAGCACGGTCTGCGTGTTCGACTATGACAGCAACCGTTACCTCGAGGCATATTTTGCCGTACCCATGATGGGGGCTGTCTTGCATACCATGAACTGGC
>JAJYYW010000242.1 GCA_021800575.1 bacterium | reverse complement strand
GCTCGATGTGTCCGGCATGAATTTTACCATGCCGAGTCTGGATCAGCTGCGGCAGGACCCCTCGGATGTCATGGTGGTAAGCCTGATCGGTTCGGCCATGGGGTCGCTCGGTGCTGCTGTCGAATCCATGTTTCTCAACATGTTTACGTTGGTACAGATCGAGGGTATGTATGCTCTGCTCGAACCGGGTCAACTCTCACCCCTGCTTCAAATCCCGCAGTTCCAGACTATTGCACTTGCATTGCTCGGCAATACCAGGTTCAAGGCAACGAACGAGGCCATGCTGGGGTTCGCGATGGACCGGCATTTTAACCCGATCAGTATCATGTCCGCGACGCTCGGAAGTCCGGAGGGGCCTCTTACGTCTGTACCGAGCATGTTTTTCCCCGGCATTACTGTATCCGAGCCCACGGACCAGGGCACCATGGTGTACACCTGGAACAGTACGGATCACATAACGAGCATCATGGACCTCGCGGCCGTGCTTTCGAATACCTCTACGACCATGTCCGAGCGCTACTTCCCGACGAGGCTCCTGCTGGATACCATGGTCATGGGGAGCGATTACGGTCCGACGCAGACGACAGACTGGCGGTACCAGCAAGGCATGCATGTGCTGTACACCCGGCAGATGGATGCACCGGTCATTGCGTTCGGCGGCGGCGCTGGTGTTGAGCAGACAGCAACGGACTTCGATCAGTATATGAACCTACTTCCGCATGCACGCAACTGCGGAGGCCAGCCGAGGTCTGCCTGTGGTTTTGACGTGCACATCATGCCCAACTACACGCACCTCGATGTCCTGCTGTCGGACCCGACGCTGACCAGCGACAACGTGGACACGATGATCTACACCTGGATCATGAACCATGCGACCGGCGCCGTGCCGGTGCCGTCTCTGCCGTGAGCGTATGCCCGGGATAAGAAGCTGTACCACGATCACCGTCCCTTGTGAAGGATGGAAGGGGGTGAGCAGCGTGGCAGGTTTCAAGCGTTTTCATCCCCACGCTGTCTGCCCCGTCAAGGGGGAGACAGCGTGGGTGAACTCACTGCGCATACTCTAAACGGAGGCGTGTTCGAAGATTTGTGCAAGACCCTGTTTCAGGGTAATCCGGGGATCGAGCCCGAGGATTTTTTGTGCCTTTGCAGTGTCGTAGATATGGTGCCGTTGAAAGAATTTGACCTTGTTGGTGAACGGCCTCTGACCGTACAGTCTCAACGGGAGGTCTGCGAGCCATGCCATGGGCAGGATCAGCCATACCGGAATGCTGATGATGACGCCCCGGCCGGTAAATTCCCTGACGAGCCTGTAGAGCTCGCGCATCTCTATGGTCTCACCGGAAGAAACGTTGAAGATGTCCTTGTAAGCCCGGTCATTGTTTATCAGAGAGGCCAGAAAACCGGTCAGATCGTCGATATGGATCAACTGCCATTGTACGCTGCCGCTGCCTGCAAGCGGCAGGACGCCCCAGTTCGAGAGTTTCAGTATTCCTGTCAGAACGTGCGGTTCGCCGGGACCGTAGACCGCTGAAGGCCGTACAATGGCGGCGTTCAGGCCTCTCCCGATATAGTCCCTGACCACTTTTTCCGCTTCTATCTTTGAAACACCGTAGTCGTTGTACGCAGCATAGGGCAGGTCTTCGCGCAGAGGATAGGGCCCGTCGTTTCCGCTGATCACGGCAATGGAGCTCAGGTGGATCATCTTCTGTATGCCCATGCCGAGGGCGGTTTCACAGACGCTGCGCGTCCCGTCTACATTGACCTCCATCATGTCTTTTCTTCGCCCGTTGACCACCGCGGCGCAGTGATAGAGCACATCGCATGCGTCGAAGGTTTGCAGGAGCGCATCCCTGCTGAAGACGGTGCCGTAGACGGCCCGGACATTTGCCGGAAGCAGACGTGCCTTTTCAGGAGAATGAACGAGCCCGGTAACGCTGTGGCCCTGTTCCAGCAGTTTTGCCGCGAGTGATTTGCCGATGAACCCTGTTATGCCGGTTATGGCGATCTTCATTCATCCGTCCCGATCACGGGCCTGATTATTTGCGAACCGTGATGAATTGCTCGAGGACCATGTTGAGATGGCTGGTGTCGATGGGGATGTCCTTCAGTTCTGCTCTGTTGACGATATGGCCGAACGTGGTTTCGAGGAAGATCTTGAAATTGTGGATGGTCTTCCTGAGTTCCAGAAACTTGAATTTGTTCAGCAGGTCGTCGTCCCGGTACGCACCGATCCGGTCAAAAAATTTCTCGAACTCCTCATGATCGCTGTAGCGTACGAGCGAGAAACTGATATCCTGGAAATAGTAAATATACTCCCTGACCATGGAGTACAGCATCTGCACCGTGTAGTTGCGGTGCACACCCGTATCCGTGGTGTTTTGCTCGAAAAACTCGAGGACGTTCTTGAACAACCAGATGTCTTCCCGCAGACGCAGCGATTGCTCAATCTTCGATATGAAGTCCGGGAATATGTCCGTACCACTGATCGAGCGATCAAACTTGTGTGCCACCAGGATGATCGACTGCTGGATAAAATTGGCGAGGATGCCCTTCGCGGAATCGATCGCAGCCCGCAATTTCAGCAGGTTTCCTATCTCTATCGCATCTTTCAGTATCTGGCCGAAAACCTTGCGGATCTCGATGCTGAGCTGGAACGAGAGGGAGTCTATGGTTGCGATGATGCTTTCATCGTAGAGGTGGTTTCCCTTCTGTTTGAGAAACTCGTCGTCGAGGAATTTCGTTATCAGTTTCGCCTCTGCATTGATCAGGGTGAACAGGAGCAGCGAAGCCCGCAGTTCTTCGATATCTTCAGATTCGTTGTTGATGTAGCGGAGATAGCGTATCAGTCTGAACAGCGACAGGAACACGATGGATGTCTTCAACCGCAGGCCTTCCTGGGGGATGCTGTTCACGATCATGCGTATGTTCCGGTCATGGATCTTATCGGAGCGTTCGAGAAATGGTTCGAGCTTGAGCGGATTAAAATACTTGTTCAGCGATATTTCCCTGCTCGTCAGCTGCCCGAGGTTGCTGTACATGGTGTAGGAGACCTTTTTGGTACCGGCGACGGTCTCGTAGAGCGAACCGAGGTTCAGGAACGTTATGTACAGCAGGTACAGGCTGTCCCTCGGTGAGGACTGGTTGAGATACAATTCTATGACCCGGTCCCGGGCGTAATCGTCGAGGAGCCTGTTCTCCACATAGGCCTGGAAGTAGAACGCATTTGCAGACCGGTCGACGAGCAAAAGCCTGATGATCGATACGATCCGCCGTGCTGTACCGGCCAGGATCTTTATCTCGTTGTAAAAGTTCTTCGATATGATCTGTTCCTTGTTCGAGATTGCAAGATTGTCCACGTTAAAAAAACGGTCGGTTGCTTTGAGGAGCATTTCGAGCTCATCCAGCAGCCGGTCTTTTCCCTCGACGGTGAGCGTTGCAAGCCATGCGTCCCGTTCCAGGGAAATGCCTTTTTTCCTCGCCGGACCGGGGCTGTTACTCGTAGTGTTCATCTTTCAGCGTCCTGTTCAGTAATGTTTTGATAGATTCCCGTGCATCTTTGCCCCGGTGCAGGATCTGGTATATTTCCGAAGAGACGGGCAT
>JAJYYW010000241.1 GCA_021800575.1 bacterium | reverse complement strand
CCGGTGTTCAGCGGGTTGACGTATGACCAGCGGTCCGATCTGATCGGCCGGTTCAAGCTTCTGGTTGTCCCGGCGGGCACGGCCGTGGTCCGGGAGGGGGAGCCGGGCGATGCGCTGTACGTGGTGAAGGACGGCATACTCAGGGTCAGCACGACCGGCCCGGACGGCAAGGACATCATCCTCGCGCAGCTCGGGGAAGGGGACATATTCGGCGAGGTCGCTTTGATCACGGGGAAGGAAAGGACAGCAACAGTGACAACGGTCAGGGAGAGCCGGCTGATGAAGCTCGGCAAAGAAGATTTCCATGATATGGTGCGCATGTATGAATCTGTCAAAACCATGGTGCTCAGGATAGTGAATGAACGTGCAGAAAACACGATACGGCACCTGTTCGGGAAAGCGTAGGAGGGGGGTATGGCCCGTAAAATTTCCACCCATGGCAAACAACAAAACGGTTTCCTGAGACACCTGCTCGGCATATACGAACTGCTTCCGCAGCAGGGGACGGACACGGTCATCATCAACAGGATTTACCGTGAACTGCTCAGTCTCATCATCAGGGAATTATCGTGCAAAGCAGGCAGTCTGTTCGTTATCGACAGCGAAGACGGCTCTCCGGTTTTTATCGCCGTGAAGGGCGGGGACGAGAGCCTTCTCGGGAAAAAGCTTGAACAGGGTAAGGGTATTGTCGGCAAGGTCGCAGCGACCGGTAAAACGTACCTATCGAAAGACGCTTCAAACGATCCCGCATGGATGGGAGAAGTAAGTTCGGGTAAGGGGTTTTCGACGAGCGACATCCTTGCATGCCCCATATACTACGGCAGCCAGATTATCGGCGTGGTCGAGGTCCTGAACAAAAGGCACGGTAAGTTCAGCAGGCAGGATGTCCGCATGCTGTCCAGGCTCTCACAGCATATAGCCGTGTTCATGAAACATCTCATCGATGCGACGGAACAGGCGAAATTAATCGGTCTGCAGACGAGGCTGTACGCACTCTCGAAGATGCTCAATTCGAACCTGGACACCAAGGCCGTTGTCCGCGGTGCCATCGAGGCGATTGCCGCACTGGTCAATGCGGAGGTTGGCTCTCTTCTGCGCGTCGACAAGGAACGGCGGGAGCTGTTTTTTGAAGTGGCCCTGGGACACAGTGAAAAAACCCTCAAAGAAATCCGGTTGAAATTCGGACAGGGTATCGCAGGCTGGGTGGCACAGCAGAAACAGCCCATCATCGTCAACGACCCTGCACAGGATGAACGGTTTTATCGGAAAGCCGATGAAAAAACGGGGTTTGTCACGAGGAATATCCTGTGTGTACCGGTGATGTCCGACAACGAGGTCGCCGGCGTTCTTCAGGCTATCAATAAAAAAGAAGGGATATTTACCAGCCGCGATCTGCGGCTCCTGACTTCGCTTGCGGACCAGGTCGCCATTGCGCTGGAGAACGCATCGCTCCATGAAGAGCTGAAGCGGACGTTCGTCGAGGTTGTCGAATCCCTCGCCGAAGCGATAGAAAAACGGGATCCGTATACCGGGGGGCATACGAAGCGGGTCGTCGGGTACTCTCTGATGATCGCGGACGAGATACAGCTCGATACCGAGGAGAAAGACCGGCTGAGAATGGCCGCCTTACTCCACGACGTAGGAAAGATCGGTATCGATGATAGTGTCCTGAGGAAACCGGCAAAACTCGATGATATGGAGTTTGAAAAGATGAAGGCACACCCCGCGATCGGCGCTGAAATACTCGGAAAGATACCGCAGATAAAAAACATCATTCCCGGGATCCTGTACCACCACGAATGGTATAACGGCAAAGGCTACCCCCGGGGTCTATCCGGAGACGCGCTGCCGAGGATAGCGAGGATCATATCCATAGCAGATACCTATGATGCCATGACAACCGACCGGCCGTACCGCAAGGGCCTGACCCATGAGTTTGCCCTTGCAGAATTGAAAAAGTATTCCGGCATTCAGTTCGACCCGGGGTTTGTCGACGCGTTTATCCAGGCTTTCCAACGACAGCTTACGGCCTGACCGCGGGCCGTTCCCGGTTATTTCCCGGTGGACGGACCCGGTGCACACAGTACAGCACTTCGGTTGGCATCATTGACTTGCCGGAGAGAAGGAGTATTATAGCAACATGAAGAGCAAGGATCTGAAAGCGTTGTCCATCATAGAGCTTCGGAAGCTTGCCAAACAGCTCAAGGTGAGCCTGAAAAGAACCATGACCAAGCCACAGCTCATCAAAGCGATAGTGCTATCCACACGCTCACGGGCGATATCAGCGACACTCAAGGGAAGGAAACAGAGGAAAACCATACCGCATCCACCCCCGTCCTATAGCGCAGCGCGCCGTGCACGGATACCCGTGTACGAAGAGGAAACATTGCCGGTGTACACCGGTGTGTCCAAGCTCGTCCTTATGCCGCGGGATCCCTGGTGGGTATTTATTTACTGGGAGATAGATAGGTCCCTGGTCGCGGGCAGATCATTGATACTGAGGGTATACCGGCAGAACGACAGGCTCTATGCGAACATCAATGTCGGGCATGCGAATAGCTGGTATATCAACCTGCCGGAACCGGCGGATACGGTCAGAAGCGAACTCGGGTACCTCAGGCCGGGCGGGGAGTTTCATGTCCTTGCAGTTTCGAACACCGTCAAAACACCGCGGGCGTGGCCGTCGAACATCGGTTACACCGGCGCTCCTGATAGTCGTACGGATCAGGGCACCGGCGCATTTCAGGACGCGTACGCGGCGTACGAAAAGGTAACTCCTTATATCAATATTACATCAAGAAAACGATGATCGGATATCTCGCAATTGTTCTCCACTCGCATCTCCCGTATGTCAGACATCCTGAATACGACGATTTCCTTGAGGAGGACTGGCTCTACGAAGCAATAACAGAGACCTATCTGCCCCTGCTCGATGTATTCGAGCGGTTGACCAATGACCGGGTTGATTTTCACATAACGCTCAGTCTGACACCGACCCTGCTCGAGATGCTCAACGACAGCCTGCTGATGCAGCGGTATACGAGGTATCTTTCCAATCTCGTCGAGTTGAGTCAAAAGGAACTGAGCCGGACTGCTCACGATCCCGCGATACACCCGCTCGCACAGATGTACCATGACCGGTTCGTCCATTTTATGGACGTGTTCGAACACACATATCACGGGAATATCGTATCCGGTTTTACGGCTTTTATGGAGACCGGTTCGGTCGAAATTGTGACATCGGCGGCAACGCATGCGTATCTTCCCCTCATCATGGACGAGCACTGGCAGGACATCCAGGTGCATGTCGGGGCCGATACCTACACCCGGCATATCGGCGTGCGTCCGGACGGGATCTGGCTTCCCGAGAACGCCTACCGGGAAGGCCTTGATACGATTTTGAGCAGGCACGGGATCCACTATACCTTTCTTGATGCCCACGGCATACTGAATGCGTCCGTCAGGCCGCGGTACGGCGTGTATGCGCCCCTGCGATCCGAGGCAGGTGTCCAATTTTTTGGCAGGGACATCGAGTCTGCGAAGCAGGTCTGGAGTGCCCAGGAAGGATATCCGGGTGATTACGATTACCGGGAATTTTAC
>JAJYYW010000240.1 GCA_021800575.1 bacterium | reverse complement strand
CGGGCACCTGCCGAGCCACTTTGCAGACGTGTAAGAACACGAGCTGCAGACAAACTCAAGATTCTTATCAGCCATACTGTATCCTCACTGCTTTCTCCGGTTCTTTATTGTCCGTACAAGAAGCACGCCACCTGGTGCCCGGGCGACACCTCTTTGAGCCGGGGGCCCATATCCATACAGACGTCCCGCGCAACAGTACACCGGGGATAGAACACGCAGCCCTCAGCACGACCGCCCGCCTGATCGTGCTGTTCCGACGGGTGCCGGTCTTTCGAGGGAACGCTGGAGAGTAAAAGCTTCGTATACGGATGCAGGGGATGGGTGATGAGCTCGGTCTTGGGTGCGAGCTCCATGATCCTGCCGCGGTACATGACCGCGATGCGCTGTGCTATAAATGCAACGGTCCTGAGGTCGTGGGATATGAACAGGTAACTCACGCCTTGCTTCTCCTGAATCTCCCTGAACAGGTTGAGCAGCTGCGCCTGGATCGAGATGTCGAGGCTCGACACCGGTTCATCCGCGACGATGAACCGCGGCCCGATGGACAGCGCACGCGCGATGCTGATCCGCTGGCGCTGGCCCCCGGAAAAGGAGAACGGGTATTTGTCGTACGCAGACGCCGGCAGGCCCACGAGATCCAGCAGCTTCAGGACCTTGTCCTTCACCAGCCTGCGGTCCTTGATACCGTGCACGTACATCGGATCTGCTATGATCCTGCCGGCCTTCATCCGCGGGTTCAGGGAGCCGTAGGGGTCCTGGAAAACGATCTGGGCCTCGCGCCTGAATTTCCTGATCGCGGTCTTATCGCGGTGTGCTGCTGCCTCCAGCATATCGACGCCGTCGAATACGATACGTCCGTGCCGGGGCTTGATCAGGAGCAGGACCGCCCTGCCCAGCGTGGACTTTCCTGATCCGCTCTCTCCCACCAGCCCGAGCGCCTCATGTTCGTCGACAAACAGGGA
Source organism: bacterium (assembly GCA_021800575.1). GTDB lineage: Bacteria > JAMCPX01 > JAMCPX01 > JAMCPX01 > JAMCPX01 > JAJYLM01. The sequence continues at coordinate 2,641 of JAJYYW010000240.1, read as the reverse complement.
CACGCCGTCGACCGCCGTTACCTCGGACCGGCTCCGGAACATGCCGCGGACACTGTAGGAGACCTTCAGATCCTGTATGGTTACAAGAGGCATGCGCCTGTCATACCGTGAACATTGGTATTATGCAAGCAGCAATTGCTTGAAACTATAAAAATACTTGTTATGGTGATACCTAAAAAAGGAGGAACTGTGCAAAGGACACTTTCAATCGTTAAACCGGACGGGGTAAAAAAGCAGATCATCGGCAAGGTCGTATCCATGTTCGAGGAAAAGGGGATCAGCGTCGTGGGCATGAAGATGCTTTCCCTGACCAAAGACAAGGCCATGGGATTTTACCGGGTGCATAAAGACAGGCCGTTTTTCGCCAGCCTGACAGCCTTCATGTCGTCAGGGCCTGTTGTCGTCATGGTGCTCGAAGGAGACGACGTGATCAACAAGGTACGGACAATCATGGGAGCGACGGACCCGAAAAAGGCCGACAAGGGCACCATACGGAACCTGTTCGCATCGGACATCGAGCACAACATCGTCCACGGGTCGGACAGCCCCGAAAGCGCAGCAACCGAGATACCGTACTTCTTTTCGGACATGGAGATCTGCGGTTCGTAACCGCTGCTGACGCACACCTGGAGAACGCCGGCGGCATACTGCACCAGCAGTTCCTGCGGACGCGGCGCGACGGCGCTGGGATCCGGCGCCGTCGCGCTCGCCGGGACCGTCCTTCATACCTATATTATGGACATGAACAAGGTTGATATAAAAAATCTCTCCCTGAAGGAACTCGGGCACGCGCTCAAGGACCTGGGCATGCCCGCGTACACCGCGCGGCAGATCTTCACGTGGCTCTACAAGAAGCGTGTCACGGACTTTGAGCAGATGACGGACATCGCAAAACCGTTTCGCGCAGAGCTTGCGAAGCGGTTTTGTATCCCTGCTCTGAAACTGAACAAAAAACAGGTCGGCAGGGACCGAACTGAAAAATACCAGTTCGTGCTGGCCGACGGAGCATCCATCGAATCCGTGCTTATCCCCATGGAACGATGGCACACGCTGTGTGTGTCAACGCAGGCCGGGTGCGCCCTGGGATGCACATTTTGTCTCACGGGCATCAAGGGCTTCAAACGCAACCTCACGGTGTCCGAGATCACCGGACAGCTTGCTGCGGTACAGGCAGAAAATCCGGACATGCCCGTATCCCACATTGTGTTCATGGGCATGGGCGAGCCCTTTGCCAACGAGCACGCAACGCTCGGGGCGATCGATATTTTGACCTCTGAAGAGGGCTATCAATACTCGAACCACAGGATCACCGTGTCCACGGCGGGACTGGTCCCGCAGGTACGTCGATTTATCCGGGAATCGAAGGCAAACCTCGCCGTATCCCTCAACGCCCTGTACGACGACACCCGCACGGCCCTCATGCCTATCAACGCGACCTACCCGCTCGCCGAACTCATGGCAGCACTGGAGGATTACCACCAGCACCGGAGGGGCAGAATCACGTTCGAGTACGTCATGATCAAGGGTATCAATGACGGCATAGCCCACGCCATCCAGCTCGCCAAGCTGCTCAAGCGCTTTCCGTTCAAAGTCAACCTGATCCCGTTCAATGAACACCGGGGCACGGACTACGAGCGGCCCGACGAGGATCACATCCGCGCATTCCAGGACTACCTGCAGAAGCACACGATCGCCTGCACGGTGAGGACAACGCACGGCGAAGAAATAGAGGCCGCGTGCGGACAGCTCGGCGGCAAAAACATCGCACAGGAGGAACTCCCATGAAGGTACACGTTCTCGATCTTAATTTTTTTGCATCGGATTCGATCGCAAGCTTTTTGATAGAAACAGCCGACGGGCCTATCCTGATAGAAACAGGACCCGACACGACGTACACCACCATGACGGCGTCGCTGAAGGCCTTCGGGTACACGCCGAAGGACGTGCGGGGCGTTTTTGTAAGCCATATCCACCTGGATCATGCCGGTGCAGCGTGGCACTTTGCGGATGAGGGGGCAACCATCTACGTACACGCCAACGGTGCACGGCACATGGCAGACCCATCGAAGCTGTTTGCATCGGCAAAACAGATCTACAAGGACGACATGGACCGGCTGTGGGGACAGTTAAAGCCCATACCGCAGGACCGGATCCATCCAACCGAAGACGGGGAGCGGATCACCATCGGGGGTGTCACCGTACAGGCGATAGCAACCCCGGGACATGCGTCCCATCACAATGTATATCTCGTGGACGGCATGATGTTCACCGGCGATGTCGGGGGCATCCGCATCAAGGACGGCCCCATCTTTGCGCCGACGCCGCCGCCCGACATCAATGTCGAGGTCTGGCAGGAGTCCCTGCGGAAGATGCGCGCACTGCACCCGGCGTCGCTGTACCTCACCCATTTCGGTATCTTCAACGATGTCGAGGATCACATGCGGCTGCTCGAGGACATGCTGCTGCAGTGGACCGCGTGGATAGGCGACCGCCTGAAGCAGGGCATACCGGACGACGCTATCGTGAAGGAGTTCGAGGACTATTTCAAGGACCTCATACAGGGCAGGACCGCGGACCAGGGTCTATTTGAGCGCTACGAGCTCGCGGATCCTGCGTACATAAATGCCCCCGGGCTCATACG
>JAJYYW010000239.1 GCA_021800575.1 bacterium | reverse complement strand
GGCCTGTTCTTTCAGGTGTTCGATTTCGCTCTGCGGCACGTCCGTCAGGAGTTCGTAGTAGGTCCACATCAACGTATCAGAGACACTCATGATTTTGCCGTACATCGCATCCGCTGGTTCATGGATCCCGATGTAGTTGCCGTAGGATTTACTCATCTTTCTCACGCCGTCAAGCCCCGGCAAAAGCGGCATGGTCAGGACGGTCTGCGGCTGCTGTCCATAGGATTCCTGCAGTACCCTGCCGACGAGGAGATTGAACTTTTGGTCGGATCCGCCGATCTCGACATCTGCTTTCAGAACAACGGAGTCGTAGCCCTGCATGAGGGGGTATAACAATTCATGTATGCCGATGGGTTTTTTTTCCGTGTACCGCTTGGTGAAATCGTCCCGCTCGAGCAGGCGTGCCACCGTGTATCTCGACGCAAGCTTGAGCAGGTCGCGCATATCGAATTTGAGGAACCACTCGGAATTGTAACGGACCTCGGTTTTTCCGGGATCGAGCAGCTTGAACGCCTGCTGCGTGTATGTTTTTGCATTTTTCAGCACCTGCTCCTGCGAGAGCTGGGGTCTGGTTACCGATACACCGGTGGGATCCCCTATCATGGCGGTAAAGTCACCGATCAGAAAAACGACCGTATGCCCGGCGAGCTGAAAGTGCCGGAGTTTTTCCATAAGCACGGTATGTCCGAGATGAATGTCCGACGAGGTCGGATCGAACCCGGCCTTGATTCGGAGAGGCCTTCCGGCAGAAAGCCGTTTTTTCAGTTCGTCTTCCTGAATGATCTCAAGGGTGCCTTTTTTGATGAGCGGGAAAAAATCCATGAATCCGATGTGCAGGTTTTAGACTGGCGTAAAGAAAAAGAACGGCCGTTTGAAGGCCGTCCTTTTTTCGTTTAGGCTTTAATTATGCAGTTAACAGGGCAAACTGCAACGCAATATTGTACTGTTATCTTACCGGCCTTAATCTCTTCTTCGTCCTCGGTGCATTTTGCGGGGTCAATCACGTAGAGATCCCCGGGACTTATGGCTCCGCGCGGACATTCGGGTTCGCAGACACCACAGGCAATGCACTCTTCGGTAATCTTCATCGCCATGTCAAATTCCTCCTTTTTTTAGTTTGAACACTTGTTTGTAGCACTTCTTCATAGACGAGGTCAATCATATTTTTCATGAAATTCTTTTTTTATAGTTGAAAGCAAAACTTTGTTTTTATACAACTCCAGAACAGTCAGGGCAAGCGCCGTCGCTCCCGTACGCATCCTGGCGTAGGCTTCGGGTTTATTCGCCTCGATCTTAAACGCTTCCGAATGCGCGGGATACCCGGGTCCTGTTACCGCGAGGGCCGGATGGATCACCGGGACAACGTGACTGACGTTGCCGATGTCCGAGGAGCCAAGCTCTTTATCCGTAAGAAAACTATCGATGTGCACACCAAGCCCGGTCAGCTGACGCTCAAAGAGCCGGGCGAGTCCGGTATTCGGTACCAGAGGGTAGTAGACGTTTCCCAGCCGCCTGACCGTGTGACCGAGCCGGAAAGCGGCCGCAGAACCCCTCACCGCGGCAAGAAATCTTTTGACCAGTGCTGCGTGTGCGGTAAGGTCGTTTGCTCTGATGAAGAATTCGGCCCGGGCTGTGTCCGGAATAATGTTTGCCGCATTCCCGCCGTGTTTGATGACGCCGTTTATCCTGTTCCCGTCGGGCAGGGTTATCCTGTTTGCGTCGATTGCCTGGAACAGCGCCATCATGCCGGCAAGCGCATTCCTGCCGTTCCACGGATTTGCGGATGCGTGAGAGGAGACTCCTCGGTAGACGACGAATAACCTCTCGAGAGACAAAGACAGCTTGATGATCTCGGTTTTATCCGCCGGATGGATCATCAGGGCGGCATCCACGTTCCGGAACACGCCCTTGCGCACGAGCATCGCCTTGGCACCGATGGTCTCTTCTGCCGGACATCCGACGACGGTCAGCGTACCGTTCAACGGTTTCACGAGGGAAGCTATGCCGAGAGCTGCAAGGAGGGACATGCCCGAGATAAGGTGGTGTCCGCAGGCGTGCCCCAGTCCTTCAAGCGCATCGTACTCCGCCAGCAGCGCAATGTTCGGTCTACCCGTGCCGTACGATGCGACGAACGCTGTGGGGAGTCCCCGGACGTCCTGAACGGAAAAATGATACGCCTTGAGCACGGTGCAGATTTTTGATTTCGCCTCGTACTCGTGCAGGCCATACTCCGGGTGTTGATACAGGTAACCGGCAATCTCAGCTGCTGCGGGATAAAAACGGTCAATGACTTTCGAAAGAGGCAGAATTGATATCTATACCTCCATGAGTTCTTTGTTCTTTTTCTCGGCGAGTTCGTCTATCTTTTTGATATAGTCGTCGGTAATGGCCTGGACTTTCTTCTGCAGGACCTTGGACTCGTCTTCACTGAGCTGCTTGTCCTTTTCGGACTTTTTCAGGTCGTCGATCGATACCCTGCGTATGTTTCTGATGGACACCCGTGCTTCCTCGAGCATCTTTCCTATCACCCGGGTGAGTTCTTTTCTCCGCTCCTCGGTCAAGGGGGGGATGGAGATACGGACGACCTTGCCATCGTTGACGGGCGTTAACCCGAGCTCCGATGCGAGGATCGCCTTTTCTATCAGCGGGATCGCCTTAATGTCCCACGGTTGAATGACGATCTGCCGGGGGTCCGGTGTCGTTACGGATGCCATCTGGCTGATCGGGGTCGGGGTACCGTAGTAATCCACCTTGACGATATCGAGAATGGAAACGGATGCCCGGCCAGTTCTTAATTTGGAAAGTTCATTTCTGAATGCTGCGATGGTTTTCTCCATTTTTTCCTTGGTGAGGTGGAGTATTTTTTCATCCATAGTATTCACCTTCCTGTGATAAGTGTTCCGACCTTCTCACCGAGGACGATCTTCTTGATGTTTTCTTTTATATTGATGTCGAACACGATGATGGGAAAATTGTTGTCCATGCTCAGGGATATCGCCGTTGAGTCCATCACCTTGAGCCCGCGTTTTAGGATGTCGATGTACTTTAACTGGTCGAATTTTACGGCCGACTTCACGATGTTCGGGTCCGCGTCATAGACACCGTCGACTTTGGTCGCTTTCATCAGGATGTCCGCTTTTACTTCGATTGCCCGCAGTGCGGCCGCGGTATCGGTGGTAAAATATGGGTTGCCGGTCCCGGCGGCAAAGATCACCACGCGTCCTTTTTCCAGGTGCCTCAGTGCCCGTCTCCTGATATACGGCTCCGCTATCTCGTGCATTTCGATGGCGGTCTGAACCCGCGTGTGTACGTTGTAGTGTTCGAGTATGTCCTGGAGCGCTATCGCATTGATGGTTGTCGAGAGCATCCCCATGTAGTCAGCGGTTGCACGGTCGATGCCCAGCTCGTGAGACAGACCGTCGCCCCGCACGAGATTCCCGCCACCAATAACCATAGCCACCTCGACACCGAGCGCCACGATCTCCTTGATCTGTTCGGCGATATCCCGTAGCGTTGCGGAAGCGAAGCCAAAACCATGCTCACCGCCGAGTATCTCTCCGCTGAGCTTTAACAGTATCCTTTTATATTTCAGGGTACTCATACCTCTTACGGCTTTATGGTTTCC
>JAJYYW010000238.1 GCA_021800575.1 bacterium | reverse complement strand
AAAAAGACCATCGCTCTCGCACGGCAGAAGCGTATCAAAAACATAGCCGTCGCAGGCGGCGTTGCGGCAAATACCCAGCTCAGGGAGATGTTCATGGCCTACAGCAATGAGTTCGGGATATACATCCCGTCCGTACGGATGTGCACGGATAACGGCTCCATGGTGAGTTTTCTCGGCTATCAACTGATGAAGCTCGGCAGGACGAGCGACATCTCCGTCGACGCCTATGCAAATAACACACGCGTACCTCAAAGAGCACGGACTCCTGCCGCGTAAGGCAGCAGCGCAGTACCTGCTGACAGACAGCGCCGTTGTCGATGCCACCGTGCGCGCACTGGATATCAGGCCCGGCGACAGCATCCTCGAGATAGGCGCGGGTCTTGGTGCCCTGACGGAGCGCATCGTCCGGGAGATCGACACCATTCCGGAACCGAGGCCATCCCTCGTTTCGGTTGAGATTGACCAGCGGTACGCTGACGTTCTGAGGAGCAGGTTCGGCGGCAGACCCTGGTTCCGCGTTCTCCAGCAGGACATACTTGGCCTCGATTTCAGGGGCGCTTTTGCCGGGCCGGGAAAGGTTGCGGGCAACATACCCTACTATATCTCCGGTCCGATCCTCCGCCTGTTGTTCGATCACCATGACGTTATTACAGACATCGTTATCATGCTCCAAAAAGAGGTCGGTATGCGGGTCGCTGCCATGCCGTCCGGAGAACAGTTCGGGCTCCTGTCCATCATGCGCCTGCTCCATTACGATGCAGAGGTGGTCAGGCAGGTGGACAGGAGACTTTTCCTGCCGGTGCCCAGGGTGGATTCCGTTGTCATCAAGTTGCACGTGCACAGCCCGTTGATCAGCGGCGAGGACGAGCATACGCTGATCGGCATATTGAAGTACGCTTTCAGCGGCAGGAGGAAGATGCTCAGAAATACCCTGAAACCGCTCGGCGGGATGCCCGAGGTAGCGGCGTGGTGCAGGCAGGCAGACATCGACCTTCAGGACAGGGCTGAAAACATTGACCTGGACCGGTGGATCCGGTTTCTGCACGCGTACAACCGAGGCAGCGGTACGCACCCTGAACACAGCGGTAAAAACTGTTGATCAGGAATCCGCACCTGTGGTTTTCTAAGAGCCATGAACGCCATTGAAGTACAGGACCTGTATAAGTCGTATAACGGGACGCGCGCGGTCAACGGCATATCGTTCGAGGTCGGGTATGGCGAGCTGTTCGGGTTTCTCGGTCCCAACGGTGCGGGCAAGACCACGACCATCAGTATCCTGTGTACCCTGCTCAAACCCACCGCAGGCAGGGCGACCATCGCGGACCTCGATATCACCAGGGAGTCGGACAAAATCAGAGAGCATATAGGCCTCGTGTTTCAGGAAACCACCCTGGATGTCGAGCTCACGACGTTCGAAAACCTGCTGTTTCACGCGTACCTGTACGGCATGAGCAGGGAGGACGCTGCACGGCGGATAGACGAACTGCTCTCCATGATAGGCCTGCAGAACAAGCGGAATGAGCTGGTCAAACACCTGTCCGGCGGTATGAAGCGCAGGCTTGAACTCATCCGGGGATTACTCCACAGGCCCCGGGTCCTGTTTCTCGACGAACCTACGATCGGGCTCGATCCGCAGACGCGGGCGAACGTGTGGAGCTTCATCAAGGAGATGAAACGGGTGGAGGGGACGACGATATTCGTCACGACCCATTATATCGAGGAGGCGTCCGATTTCGACCGGATCGCCATCATTGACCACGGCAGGATTGTCGCCGTCGGCAATCCGCAGAGGCTGCTCAGCGAAATGGGACAGGCGACGGTCACCTTCGGTACGGCCGACAGCGCAACTGCACAGACGCTGCTCCGGCACGGTATGCACGATCTGGGCAACGGTGCGTACCAGATCAAAACGGAAGACCCGGACCTGTTTCTGAAACAGGTCATGAACCTCCAGGGTCTCAGGGTAAACGATTTCAAGGTCAACAAGCCTGTGCTGGAAGAGCTCTATATATCCCTGACAGGATCCGAGATACGGGACGAGTACGTGGACCGTCCTGCATCGAAGCGGAGGCATACCCGGTGAGAAAGATCATCCTTCCAATCTACGTCATCACCGTGCGGGACCTGAAGAAGTTTTTCAGGCAGCGGTCCCGGTTGATCGGCATGATCGCCAGGCCGCTGACCTGGCTGTTCCTGATCGGCACGGGGCTCAACCAGGTTATCAGGGGAGGGCTCGGTGTCAGCTATATCCAGTTTATCCTGCCCGGTATCCTCGGCATGACCATCCTCTTCAGCGCCATGTTCTCGTCCATATCCATCGTATGGGACCGGGAGTTCGGTTTCATGAAGGAAATCCTCGTGACCCCGGTCTCGCGCTTCTCGATCGCGTTCGGCAAGATCGTGAGCGGCATGCTGGTGTCCACCATCCAGGGTATCATCATTATGGCCGCTGCGCCGTTCATCGGCATACGGTTTACGATTTTCGAGGCGCTCCTTCTCATTGTATTTATCATGGTCGTTTCCATGTGCATCGCGGCCATCGGCGTCTTTATCGCGTCCATGATAAAATCGTTCGAGAGCTTCAACATCATCATGAATTTCATCGTCATGCCCATGTTCTTCCTGAGCGGTGCCATGTACCCGATCAGCGTCCTTCCGGCATTTATGCGGTACCTGATGTACCTGAATCCGCTCAGCTACGGCATCGACAGCTTCAAGCACGTAATGTTCGTCGAGTTTGCCCATTTCCATTCAGACTTCTCCCTGTTCGCCGATGTTGTCCTCATGATCGTGTTTACATTGGGCAGCACGCTGCTCGCGGCCGTTGCATTCAACCGGCAGCAGAAGGAATAAGGCTACTGTTCATCCGTCTGGATCATGGCGGCCTGCTTTGACGGTTTTGCTTTTTTATAGATGATGTCTTTCAACAGCAGCACCGGGATGATGCTCGCGAGTACAAACAGCGCTGCGACCAGGAACGTATCATCGTACGCATTGGCACTTGCCCATCGCTTGATGTAGTACCCGATATAGATCCCCTTGCTCGCAATGCCTGCATTATAAAAACTCGCTCCCTTCGCGAGGGCGTACTCCTTGACCCTGTCAAGGGCTGCAGACCAGAGCGGCGAGCTCTCGTGAATGGATCCCGTGTACGTCGACATGTTGAAGTCCGTTCTGTTTTCCACGATGACACCCATGACGGCAATGCTCAGGGAACTACCTATCCGCATGATTAGATTCAGAATACCCGAACCGAGATTTACCTGTTCGGGCTCCAGTGCATTGATTGCAGAATTCGTGAGGGGCGCCATGATAAAAGCGATACCGCAGCCTCTGAGAAACATACCGACGGCGATAAAATTGTAGCTCGAGAAGAGAGACAGAAACGAGAAGTAATACAGGGAAAATGCCGTTAATAGCGTTCCGAAGAGCAGGGGTTTTTTCGAGCCAATCCAGTCCGAGATCTTGCCGGCAACCGGCATACTGATGGTCAGGGCGACGGCCTGCGGGATCAGCAGCATGCCGGTTGTTGTTGCAGAGTAATTCATGAGGTTTTGGAAAAACATGCTCATGAGAAAGACGCTGCCTACGAGGGCTACCGACCTGGTCAGCTGCATGATATTGGAGAGC
>JAJYYW010000237.1 GCA_021800575.1 bacterium | reverse complement strand
AACTGGCCCAGCATAAATGCACCAGCTGTAATGCCTTTCGTTTGCTCAGCCCAAAGCCGTTTATCACATGTTCCACGGCTGCTCGCTTGACCTTGGGCTTTACCAGTTTTTTGAGTTTATCTCCTTGAGCGCTGCTATATCCAGTGCCTGATCCGCTACAATGCGCTTGAGCTTGCGGTTTTCTTCCTCCAGGGCCTTCAGTCTCCGCAGATCGCTGACCGTCATGCCACTGTATTTCGATTTCCAGTTGTAAAACGTCGCATCGCTCATCCCGTACTTGCGGCACAGATCCATGACCTTGGCCCCGGCTCGCTCTTCCTCCAAAACCCGTATAATCTGCTCCTCGCTGTACCTTTTCCTTTCCATCCTTGCCTCCTTTTGTTATGTTTTAATAACAGGAGACTCTAAGTGCAAGTGCTCTGGTTTTCGGGGGGAATGTCATCAAGAGTCTAGTTTTCGATCAAAGCTGTAGTCGATAATGTAAAGTAGGTGCACGAAGATCCTCGAAGCCCAGCGGCTTCTCTACACCGTTCAAAAAACGTCCGTTTTTTTACCACCATTTTTAAATCGACCTTTCAGAGGGAATCGCCTACCCTCTTTTTGAGACCCCTTTTTTTACCACCTGTTTTTATCCTGAATCCGTGTGGAAGCAATTGATACTATCCTTAGGAATGTCCGAGCGGAGGGGAAACTCGGGAGGAGAAACGCCGCGGGGTGCATGAGTACCCCGTGTACTGATTGGTGGTTTTTCACAAGGACGCTTTGGTTTACATGTCCGGCAGGTCGAGCTGGCCGGAAAGAATGTTATGCAGGAAGGACCTTCTGTGGATGGGGCAGGGGCCGTATTTCCGCAGAGCATCGATATGCTGCTTTGTTCCGTATCCCTTATGTTTCTCGAACCCGTACTCAGGATACTGCCGGGCGTACCGATCCATGATGGCGTCGCGGTAGATCTTCGCGATGATGGAGGCGGAAGCTATGCTCAGGTGCAGACGGTCCCCGTCGATCATCGTTTTCTGCTGCAGGGGCGTGTTGATTTCCATGTTCCCGTCGATCAGGACAAGCTCGACCGTGCGGTGTAGCATGGACAGTGCCTGCTCCATGGCTCGTTTGGTTGCGTTGCGGATGTTGATGGTATCGATGGTTTGTTCGCCGACGAGACCTATGCCGTACGACAGTGCGTGCTCCTGAAGGTAGGCGTACGCTTTGAGGCGGCCTGCGGGAGAGAGCAGTTTTGAATCCTTGATGAATCTGCAGGCAGTGCTGTCCGGTATGACAATGGCACACGCAACAACAGGCCCCGCAAGAGGTCCTCTTCCCACCTCGTCGATACCGGCGATCCGGGAATACTGGTTCGAGTGCTCCATGCTCCCAAACAGCTATTCTTCTTCGGATGATTCCTGGGAAGCAAGCGGGAGCTCGGTCTGGTTGCGCTCGAGCTCCTCTTCCGCCGCACTTATCTGCTTGATGTCCTGAAGGTTCGGGAGCGACGTGATGTCCTTGAGGCTGAACACCTCGAGAAACTCCTGTGTCGTTCCGTACACGAGCGGCCTGCCCGGAAGGTCTTTCTTTCCTACGATCTTGATGAGCCGTTTATCGAGCAGTGTCTTGACAACACCGCCGCTGTCAACCCCCCTGATATAGTCTATTTCCGCCCGTGTTATGGGCTGGCGGTACGCCACGATGGCGAGGGTTTCCATGGCAGGCTGGGAAAGCTTGGAAGGCCTGACCGTGTTCAGCCGCTTGATCCATTCCGCAAACTGGGGCTTTGTCCTGAATTGCCAGCCTTCGGCAACCTCGGCAAGCTCCAGAGCGCTGGTTTCGGCGGCATACTTGTCCTTGAGATCCTGCAAAAGACCGGAAAGTGTAAACTCTCCCAGGTCGATGACGGAGACAACCTGCTCGATATACTTCGTCCTGAGCGGTTTTTCCGATGCGAAGACGAGGGCCTCAATGATAGCCATGATTTTTTCTTTTTCCATGTTACCCCTTCATTGTCCTTATTCAGGTACGTATAACCATATACTGCCGAATGGCTCCTTTTGTTCACACCGTATCATCCTGAGCCTGAGTAATTCAAGAATTGCAAGCAGCGTTATGACAACATCCAGCCTGGTGTAATTTACAGACAGGAGTGTATCAAAGACGATGCTTTTTGCAACGCTTATCCGTTCCATGACATCGTTGATCCTCTGGGCTACACTCATCCGCTCCACGGTCATGTACGCAATCTTATCGCCTTTCGCCCGGTCCAGGATGGATTTGAAGGCAACCAGCAGATCGAAAACGTCGGCATCGATATTCAGCGAGGTGTCTTCGGTTTCAACGGCATCGTGTATGCCTCTCGGGAACGCGTCCCTGTAGAGCACGGTGAGGTTGTTCATCCGCAGGGCTGCATCCTTGAACCGCTGATATTCGAGCAGCCTGTTCGTCAGTTCGATCCGCGGGTCCTCCATGTCCTGTTCCTGATCCGGGGGTGCGGGCAGCAGCATCCGCGCCTTGATCTCCAGCAGGGTCGCCGCTATGACGAGGAACTCCGAGGCGAGTTCCACGTTCAGCACCTGCATCATGCCGAGGTATGCAAGGTACTGCTCTGTGATAAAGGAGATCGGAATGTCGTAAATATCGAGCTCGTTTCTCTTGATGAGGAAGAGCAGGAGATCGAGCGGTCCCTCGAAGACCTCGAGTTTAACCCTGTAGTCCTGTTGCTCTGACGTCATAGATAATCCTTGTGATAGTGTCCGGGATGGCTCGTGCCGGTCGGCCGCAGGCCGCGCAATATCCGTTCCATAATTTTCCCCTATACCCCCAATAGCACGTTCAATATGTTGAGAAAATAAAAAAGCGACCTGCCTGCAAAAAGATAGGACAGCAGGTTCGCGGGCACCCACAGGATGATGCTGAGGATCTTGAACGGCGTAAAGCTGTCCAGCACGAACAACGCGAGCAGAATGACCATGCCGTAGCGCTCCAGCCACTGGTAGTGGTGCTCCATGTCGTACGGCAGGAGTCCGAACAGGACCTTCGCCCCGTCGAGCGGCGGTATGGGAATAAGGTTGAAGATGCCGAGTGCAAGGTTGATCTGCAGGGTCAGAATGAGGATGGCAAAGATAGACGACCCCAACAGGCCGGAAAGATTGAGGCTGCCGAAGGCCATGAGCAGTCGCAGGGCGATGCCCGCCAGCAGTGCTAGCAGGAAATTGGCACCTGGGCCGGCAAGGGATATCCAAATCATGTCTTTCTTGGGATCTTTGAGATTGTAGGGGTTCACCATGACCGGTTTTGCCCAGCCGAAGTGCGCTATGAAGAGCATAATCGTACCGATCGGATCCAGGTGGGCTATAGGGTTAAGCGTGAGCCTGCCCGTTGCCCGTGCCGTGGGGTCCCCGAACTTATCGGCAATCCAGCCGTGACATACCTCGTGTACCGTGAGGGAAAACAGAATGACCGGTATCAGGAGGATAAATTCTTTCAAGCTTCCTGTATCCATATGAGGTTTTTATGTAATAGCATGTATCTCGTGCTGTCAATGAATTATGAGACCATTCTGGTGCTGTACGGGTCACTTTCTGACACGTGAGGCAAACTTTAGACACCGCATCGTTGTCACCTCCCCCTTGACGCGGGTACCCATCCG
>JAJYYW010000236.1 GCA_021800575.1 bacterium | reverse complement strand
GAAAATAGTTAAAGATGAGACTGCAGGCCTGATAACAGATTTTGTTGACTCGCTGTGTAAGAACGGCTTTAAAGAAGCGAATACCCGAATATGTTTCACCTTGTTCTGAATGGGGGATTGACCTCGGGATGAGTCTCCGGGTACTATGCTGTTCACACAACGTTATCACACCACGTCTTAGCAAGTCATAGAGTCTGTATATATTGAAACAGGGGGATGTGTATGGTGCACAAAGCAAGCAGGCGCAGTACGTTTTTGATTTTTGCCGCGACGGGTGTTTTTTCTCTGTTGGCCATGGCTGGCTGTTCGGGTTCAAACGGCGCAACGGGTCAGCAGGGAGCAACAACGGGTCAGGGCGTGCAGGACAGTGCGACACCGGTCATCCGGAGCATCAGTGCCCAGGGCCTGCCTGCAGCACCCGACAGCGCTATCGTCGCAACCGTGGATGCCCGAAGTTCCCAGGACCTTCCCCTGACCTATACATGGACCGTCTCGAACGGCTGGGTTATAGCGGGCGGCGCAGGCATGTCAACCGTCACCATCACGGCACCGGGCAGCTATGACATGAACGGCACGGCAACCGTAACAGTTACGGACGCGAGCGGCATGCAGACAACAGGCGTCCTTTCTTTGTCGACAACGACCTCATCATTACCCACAACAACGACGCTGGGCACGCGCTCGTCACTCAGTCAGCCCAACCCGCCCATTGCCACCAATGCCAATGCAACATGGACGAACTATTCACGCAGTGCAAATTACCCGGGTGCGGTGACCTTGCCCCTGCAGTTCATCACGACACAAAGCGGTGATAAACTGGCGGTGCTGGTGTCAGTCCCGGCAAATTGGCTGGGCCAACCGGTTTCCGGTAAATTTCCGGTCATTCTTACCCAGACAGCATACCGGATCGATCTCGGCAATTTACTGGGCACCATCGTACCCGCCGATACGACCCTGCTGATCGGTGGTGAGGACCAGTTCATGATCAAGCGCGGTTACATCACCGTCGCGGTGGATGTCCGCGGCACCGGCATGTCCTCCGGCGTCACCCACCTCCTCGGCGTTCAGGAACAGGCGGACTATGGAGATGTGGTGAACTGGATAACACGGCAGCCCTGGTGCAACGGTAATATCGGCGTTGCCGGTACCTCATACCTGGGTATCACCTCCCTGCTGACCGCAGAGCAGCAGAATCCCGCAATCAAGGCAGTGTTTGCCGAGGTTCCCATGGGTGACCCCTACCGAGCCACGGTTGCACCCGGCGGACTGCTCAACGCCAATTTTATCAGCATCTGGCTTTCACTGACCCAGAACCTCAGTGTCGCCAATATCCCCGCCGAGCTTGCACACCTGAATTATGCATCGCAGATCGCAGCGGCCACGCAGCAGCATGTGGAAGCCATCAATGACTGGTATTTGCCCACCATAGAACAGTCGCTGGACGGTGTGACCGGCTACGCGACGGATGACGGGTCGTTCTGGGCTGTGCGCTCGCCCCTGGAAAATGCGCGGTTTATCACGGTACCCACCTTTATTGTGGGAGGAAGCAACGACCTGTTTCAGCGGGACGAACCGCTGCTGTACGAACAGATGAAGAGGAATGTCACGGCCAAGCTGCTTATCCTGCCGGGCGGACATGTAGAAGCCATCCTCGACTCCCTGATCAATCACAACAATGCCGTCTCGACCGGAGCACCGGATGCCGAGTCCCTCATGCTCCAATGGTTTGATCAATACCTCAAGGGAATGAATACCGGGGCAGCATCGATGCCTAACGTGACCCAGTATGTCGAAGGTTATGGTCTCAACGGTATCGAGCGCTATGCCAGCACTACCGACTGGCCGAACCCCCTGGCGCAACCGCTGCGTATGTACCTGCACGGCAACATGAGTCTCAATATCACTGCACCAGCTTCTGCTGAAGCCCCTCACACCATTGCCGAGCCTTCTTCGCCGGCTACTATCTCTATCAATACTCTGTTGGGCGGCACGATGCTGGATGCCCTGGTAACCGCGAATGACGGCAGTGCGTGTTCCAGTAGTGAAGTACAGTGGACTCTGGGGATTGCCGGCATGGTTCCCCTGCCGTGTTATAGTAATGATACCACTGTCGAACAATCACAGCATGCGCTCGTCTATACGACGGCGCCGTATACCTCGAACTTCTATATCAACGGGCCTATCGAGGCGGATATCTGGATGTCGGCAACCAATCCCGATGCAGCTCTTGTCGTTCGCGTCGATGATGTCGATGCGTCCGGCAATGCAACCCCGTTGACCACAGGCATCCAGTCGGCAGCATTCCGCGCGGTTGATACCAGCCGGTCCCGGTACATCGATGGCGTCATGATGGAGCCGTGGCATCCGTTTACCCTTGCATCCAAACAGCCGCTCGTACCCAACCAGCCCGTTCTCGTACGCGTAGAAGTATTCCCTGCGGCGGCACTGATCCGGACCGGACACCGTCTGCAGATCGCCATCAGCTCCAGCAACCAGGTGGAAGGTGTGTGGAGCAAGCCGGACCAGACAAGCGCCAACGGCAACGTGACGACGATTTATGATACTGCAGCGTATCCTTCCAGCATTGTGCTGCCTGTCGTACCGGCGCGCGTCTTGAATTAAATCAACACACCGACGGCACTGTGTACCGTGGTGTGCCGGGGAAAGAAGGCCTCGATGACACTGGTCATCGAGGCCTTCTTTCTTGATCCGCCGCTGCCGCAGCTTCCCTTAAGATAGCGACCCCGATAGGGGACAACGAATACAAGGGGCCGAAGGAAAAAGGAACCGAGCAGCACAGAGGAAACGGTACGATGGAAGATTACGTGGCCATGTTTGGCGACCGGATCACGATGGATATGGTTAACAAATAAGCAGTTGGTCTTGTCGGATGTAAAAAACAGCTCCCGATGGGGCTGTTTTTTTATTGTCTGCAGTTCCGTACTCTGTCGCTTGGGCCGCCGATTGAAGGACGTTACAGGCAGGCATACGTGTTCGGCTGGGCAGGGCAGGCGCACCTTGTTTCTGCCGATGTCCCCTGTTGTATCTCTGCATTAAAACAGGGGAGGAGCCGGTTCGACCACGTATCCGTGCCTGCGGGATGACGCTCTTGAAAGGTTGTTTACATTCACACAAAAATAGTGGATACTTGCAAAAAATATATCCATGTTGTTTACTTATAAAACATCATGAAAGGATGAATTATGGCACAGGTCAAGGGCGTTGCGATACTCGGGTTGATAAAATTTATCAAGGGGACCATGAAGGACACGCTGCCGCGCATCATCAAAGCGCTTCCCCCTGAGACAAAAAAGTATCTTGACCAGCACATCATGTTTGCACAGTGGTATCCCTACAGCGTGTACACCGATCTCATAAAAACGGTCGACCGGGTCGACGGCAAGGGCGATCTGTCCTCCTGCATAGAGCTCGGCAGGCTTGCCGCGAAGAACGACCTTGCATCCGTGTATAAAGTGTTTGCAAATTACTCGGACCCGAAAATGCTCCTGACGAGCAGTATGAACATGTGGACCAGCTACTACGACAGCGGCAAGCTCGATGTCGACATATCATCGGTCGACGTTGTGAAAGATGCCGAAATGGTGCTCACGATTAAGGATTTTCCGGACATCGATATC
>JAJYYW010000235.1 GCA_021800575.1 bacterium | reverse complement strand
TCTGAGGTGTAAGCTCCTCTGCGGTATCGAAGACCTATCAAAGAATGCTTGAGAGACTGCAAACCGATAGGGATTTGAGAAAGAAAATAGAGAAGGCCGAATCATCAATGTCCAATGTCAAGGGCTGACCCCTATGCCGTCTAAAAGGTTATTCTGAGTGCTACGAATTCGTACTGCTGTTCCTGGCTGACTGCCGTCTTTCGCATGTGAGGCATGTTAAAATTCCTGAGCGTCGTGTGACTGTATTGGTAGGTTTCAGCCAGGGGGATGTCTATTATCACCCCTGTCTCTTTTTTCCTGTGATTGACAGGACCATTTCCTTTGGTTGCGTTGTGTTTTGCAGGCGGGGTCTGTTCACTATAATATCCGATTAAACCTATGACAGCACCTATCAAACCTCCTATGGCTGCCCCGACTAACGCTCCCTGTGCCGCATCAGCCGCCATGGAATTCTCCGGTATAGCTAACCCGAGCAGACTTAAAATAACAAGAGCTATCAGTATCTTTTTCATAGATTTACCCCTTAAGAACAGTCTTATTATCACTTTTGCACTCTGATAACCGTACCCAGAGATGAATGCTTCACGCAGTATTTACCCTCGACATCGGGAATGAGTTCCAAAATGTTTCTTGCGATTATGAATCCCATTTCCGGGTCTTGTTTCAGAAAGATAATGTCTCCGGCCTTTGCGTCGATCGTGATTTCCGCCCAGTTTTCCGCTTTTGAATATATGGTGTGTTCGCCGGGCGTGACGAAAAAGTATATGTACTGCCAGCCGCGCGTGTAACCCATTTCTGAGCTGTCTTCTTCGTTGTCGACAAATACATTAAAACGGATCAGCGTACCGAGTGATGACGGGCGCACGACATAAACCATCGCGTTCCCGGTTTCGGTATTTTGCGGCAAAGTATATCCCTTTACGTCCAGCGCCATTTGATCACGCGTCGGCAGAGTGGCACAACCGGCCAGAGGCAAGAGTGAGACGAACAAAATCAAACTGCATAAGGTAATAATTTTTTTCATTTGGAATCCTCCAATTATACCTCAATCCATTATGATTAATACATACAGGGAAATGAGCAGAATGACAACTCCGACATTGATTACTGCTATTCATCGTATCGTTTGCCTCGTCCCCCGCTTTTCGTCATTGCGAACGAAGTGAAGCAATCTCTTTTCATAAAAACAACGATTTGCAGATTGCTTCGTAGCAAAATCGCTCCTCGCAATGACATGCAGGAGCTTTTTCAACAGGCTGTAGACAGTAGACAGTGGGTAGCATTGCGGCTGGGCTACACATTTTATTAGGGGAGTACCCTTGTCCGAAAAAATGAGACGTAGAGAGCTGGATTCCGAATCAAGTGCGGAATGACGGATGGTGCACGTTAAGGGGCAAGACCAGTTTTACCGGTAGGAACCGGGTGCTGGGCATACCCTGTATTTCGTGATAGGAGAACCGAGTAGAGTAATCTGAAGAAAAGGAAGGGAAGATATGGATGCTACTGAAGCAAAACTTGGCAGGGTCTTTATCCTGCGCCTGCACCAGGGCGAGCGCATACCCGAGGTGATAGAGCAGTTCTCCTCCCGGGAGCACGTTTCCGGAGCCTTGTGCTTTTTTTTAGGCGGTGCGGAAGAAGGGAGCAAGGTTGTCGTAGGGCCCAGAGACGGCAAGGCCCTTCCGCCGGATCCCATGGTGACCCTGCTGAAAGGCGTACACGAGGCCTGTGGCGTCGGAACCATTTTTGCCGATCAACAGGGAAACCCGAAGCTTCACCTGCACGCAAGCTTTGGCCGTGGTGAACGTGCGGTTACGGGCTGCGTACGCATGGGCGTCGATGTCTGGCAGATCGGAGAAGTGGTTATTCTGGAGCTGACCGGGTCTTCGGCGAAGAGAGCACAGGATAAACAAACAGGGTTCGAATTTTTGGAAACCGTGTGAGACGACGTTGAAAAGAGCGGTCCCGGCGCGGCAGGATCGCACAGGACGGGCGGTTATTCATCCTCCAAGACTTTATAGGCGCCGAAGAATTTTTTGTACATGATGATGTACGCCCCCTGGAGCAATGCCGCAATGTAGAACGGCACAACGAGCTGGCCTGCCTCGAAAAAATAGCCCGTTATCGTCGGGCCGATGGCCCACGGTAACTGCATAGAGACCGTGTTGAGGCTCGTCGCAAGTCCCCGGCGCTCGGCTCTCACCAGTCCGACAGCAAATGCCTGGCGCGCGCCGGCGGTACTCCTGTTGAATGCAGACCTGAGCAGATACACAAGAGAGGCAAGCCAGTAGAACGGCATGACCGGAAGCAATAAAAGCATGAGAAGGCCGAAGGTCCTCTGGAACACGACGGACTGGACGAGTCCAACATGCTCGGTCATTTTCCCGGTGATCAGGGAGGCTATGCCGGTGACAACAAAGGTAATTGCCATGACCGGAGCTATAAAGTCAGGGCCCACATGGAACTTAAGGGCGAACCAATATGCAATGAGCGGTCCGGTCATGCCGATGGCAGCACCGTTGAACACATTGACGAACACCAGTTTGAGAAGGGCATGGTTTTCTTTTTTTGTCCTGGTACGTCGTTCCTTGTGGGTTTCTGTTGCAATCCGCTGTTGACTGCCACGGTAATTTTCCTCGGTTGCCCCTATCAGAACGAGGTCTGCAAGCGCGAGGATGCCGACCATGGCAAACAACGGACGGTAAGCCAGCGCTCCCGTGAACCACGAAGACCATACCGATGGCAGGACTGCGAGCAGGGCACCGAATGCTGTCCCAAAAAAGCCGAGGGCCGTATTCATACTGTAGATCAACCCCCGTTTAGACGGACGTATATTTTCCGCAAGCCATGCCTGTTCTGCGGGTGAAAACGGGCCTGCCGCCCCGTTGGCCCCGCGGCCAAACCCGCCCAGGACCGCGCTGATGCCAATCAGCCAGGGCTGTGCTGTGAGCATGGCCGTCAGAGCGCTGAGTATGAGGATGACCTGATAGACCACAAGAAACGGTTTTCTCTTCAGGCGGTCGCTGCCGACACCTATCATGAGGCTGAGCAGCGCGCCGAACAGCCCTGCCACACTCAGGACAATCCCGATCGAGCTGCCCTTCCAATGCATTGCATGGAGGTACAGGGTGAAATCCACGATCAGTATACCCTGTCCGATACTGCGTATCATACGTGCGGCAAGCAGTTTTGCCGTTGCCGGATGGAGTTCTTGAATGTCCTGTCGAAACATAGAATTGTATATACTATGCATGCATCCGGAAAATAATCAAAAACACCGCGTATCGAAAAACGTACAAAAACAGTTATTACATGTTTTTCTTTATCATATACGTTGTTCTGGTTTTTGCCCTATGGACAATGGTGTCATAGTATGGTACAAACAACACAATCCCGAGACAAAGGGGAAGCCGTTATCAAACACAAAGCGTTGTTTGCTGTTCTCGTTTGTTCCTTGATGCTTGCATGCTCCCGAGCATACGCTAACACCGGAAGTATCTATGGCCTCGGGGCAGTTGCACCGGCCATGGGCAACGCCTATTTAGCTCACCCGGACGATGCGTCCGCAACATACTATAACCCCGCAGGACTCGCCCTTGAGAGGGGAAACACGTTTTCACTCGGTCTGACCTGTTTTTATCCAGCCGTCTGGATCAAGGGGATCGATGGCGTTC
>JAJYYW010000234.1 GCA_021800575.1 bacterium | reverse complement strand
GCCGCATCGACCGCCAGGCATGTACCCGGTGCATGGCGTGCGTTGACGTGTGTCCGTCCGGGGCGCTCAAGCGCGCAGGCAGGCTGTACACCACGGATGACCTCTACGAGGAGATCATGCGGGACGAGCCGTTTTACCGGCACTCTTCCGGGGGTGTGACGTTTTCCGGCGGTGAACCCACGGTCTATATGCACTTCCTGTCCGCACTTTCCGTCCGTCTGAAGGCGGCGGGCATCCATCTCAACATAGAGACCTGCGGGGTGTATAATGCAGGACTGTTCGAACGCCTTTTGCTCCCCTATCTTGATCTGGTCTTCTTCGATATAAAATTTATTGACCCGGCACTGCATCGACAGTATACTGGACAAACAAACAGCGTGATCCTCGGAAACTTCCTGAGGCTCCGCGACATTGCCCGCATACCCGTTATTCCGCGCGTACCGCTTATTCCGGGGATAACAACCAGTGAGCAAAACCTCGCTTCGATAGCAGAATTTTTGAGCAGGCATGGCATGAACAAGGTTGAGCTGCTCGCGTACAATCCCCTGTGGACAGACAAATCAAAAGGGCTTGGGCACGGGCTTGATTATGACAGAAAAAAATTTATGGAAAAAGAAGAAATAACCAAAATAAAACAAGTATTTAAGGGTTTTGATACAGGCAAGTTTCAGGGCACTTGACTATTATTTTTTTCGTGCATATAATAAGTTGCTAAAAGGAGGAGCCTAATATGCAAATGGTTTTAAATGACAATTTAACCAAGTATCTTGCACAGATAGACAAATATCCTCTTTTGACTCCGCAGGAGGAAAAGAGGCTCGCGATTAAGTATTACGAAAGAAAGGATATAAACGCGGCACACAAGCTGGTAACCTCAAACATGAGATTCGTCGTTAAGATAGCACTCGAGTACCGGCACTACAATGTCAAGCTCATGGACCTGATCCAGGAAGGCAACCTTGGACTGATGATGGCCGTCAAGAAGTTCAACCCCCACAAAGGATTTCGGCTCATCTCCTATGCCGTCTGGTGGATTCGGGCATACATTCAGAATTTCATCATGAAAACATGGAGTCTGGTAAAAATTGGGACCACACAGCTCCAGAGAAAGCTGTTTTACTCCCTGAACAAGGTTCAGCCGGAGAACAACGCGGATATGCTGATCGACGAGAGCAAGATCGAGAAAAAAGCAAAGGATTTTGAAAACAGGCTCAAACTGCGGGACGTTTCCCTCGATGTGACCCTGGATGAGGAAAGCAGGGAATCCCACCTTGACCAGCTCGTTGATGAAGACGAGAACCTCGAGGAGCGTATCAGCAAACAGGAAGAGGACAATGTTCTGCGGCAGACCGTCGGTCAGGCGGTCAAGACCCTTCCGGAGCGCGAACAGTACATCATCAAGTACCGGGTCATGGCAGACAACCCGCTGTCCCTTCAGGAGATCGGCGAAAAATACAACATCTCCAAGGAACGGGTGCGCCAGCTCGAACAAAAGGCTCTTGCAAAGCTGAAACACTCCATCGTGCCAGCCATAGCATCATAAGGAACTACTGAAACAAAACTCCACGCAGGGGCGGTAGTATCATCTACCGCCCCTTTTCGTTGGACATTTGCGCCAAACCGTTGTATAGAAAAGACAAAGGAGGAGTGTATTATGAAGCTGACTCCGCTTGATATTCAACAGCAGCAATTCAGGAAACAGGTTTTAAACGGGTATGATAAACGGGAGGTTGACACGTTCATGGAGCTTGTCCGGAACGAGATGGAAGAGCTCATCACAGAGAACATGGACGTCAAGCAACAGATACGGGACAAAAGCGAGAGCCTCAACGAGTACAAAGACCGTGAACAGACCATCAAGGAGACCATGCTCACCACCCAGCGCCTGAAGGATGACATCCACGCGAACGCCGTGAAGGAAGCCCAGCTCATCATTGCCGATGCCAAGATCAAGGCCGAGGAGATCATCAACAGCGCCCAGGGCAGGTACATGGAGATCGTCAACGAGATCAAGGAACTGCGCAGGCAAAAGATCCAACTCGAGGCCAACCTCAAAGCCGTGCTGGAGGCCCACCTGAAGATGCTCGATACGGAGATCGTCAAGGAACAGAAGGACATCGACGATACGATCGCGGTCATGACGAACAAGGCGAAGAACACGAATGTCAGATAAGACCGAACATGTCGTCGTTCATGTAAAACCATTCTCCAGAACAAGCGAGATAAAACAGGAAGACACCACGCTGAGGGCTTACCTCAGGTCCGCACCTATTGACGGACGAGCCAATGAAGAATTATTATATCTTTTGAGCCGCTACTTTAAGGTACGGCTGTCGGACATCACGATTAAGAGCGGCAGACGTTCGAAAACGAAACTGATAGAAATTGCAAGAAAGGGAGAATGAAGCATGCCGACATACGAATATGAGTGTACATCATGCGGATATACATTCGAGAAATTCCAGAAAATATCGGATAAGCCTGCGAAGACCTGTCCGAAATGCAAGGGCAAGGTCAAACGCCTGATTTCAGGCAGCAGCTCGTTTATTTTAAAAGGCAGTGGCTGGTACGCCACGGATTATGTCAAACACAATAACCCGCAGCCCGAGACACACCACAAAACAGCCACGCCGGCCGCGGACAAAACAACGTCAAGCGGCAAGTAACCGGGTACCGTCACCGTTCATACAACAGGGCCCTGTTCTCTGGCCTGCCGTGCTTGTGACGGCGCTGCTGCTTATTATCGTCTTTCCCACCTCCGGCTTTTGCTGGGGCCCCATCTCCCATATCGATCTGGCCACCGAGGTTTTGAACTTCCCCGAGCTCCTCATCCCCCAGGTCATGGAGCTCATTCGGACCTACCCCTATGATTTCCTGTACGGCAACATCGGTGCGGACATCGTCATCGGAAAAAACTTCACGGAGTACGAATACCACTGCCACAACTGGCTCGTAGCCCGCCAGGTATTCGAATCGGCCAAAAACGACCACCAGCGGGCTTTCGCGTACGGCTACATCAGCCACCTCGCAGCGGACGTGATTTCGCACAATTACTTCGTTCCGAACATGATCGTCACCATGTACCGGAAGCGGGTGTTCCTCCATTCGTACTGGGAGATACGGTTCGACAAGCTCGTGAATGACCGCGCCGTGAAAACCATGCAAAAAACTTTGAAGCTGCGGCATAAGGACGACAACGACCTGCTCAAGCATACGCTCGAGAAGACCCTGTTTTCCTTCTCCACCAACAAAAACATCTTCAACGGTGTCATGCAGGTCAACAAGCGAAAACTGCTCCGGAACCTTTTTCACGGTCTTGCCTCGGACAAAAGGTGGCGTTTTTCAATCGAGCAGTTCGATCGATACCGGCATTATTCCATTGACGCGATCTTCGATGTGCTGAACAAGGGCGATGCATCGATCTACATGCAATTCGATCCCACAGGTATGGAGATCATACACATAGCGATCCAGCTGCGCAGGCAGCTCAACAGGCTTCGCCGGAAAAAAAGACTGTCCCAGCACGACATGCAGGACATAACGCACAGCCTCCTGCCCGAATTCCCGCCGGGTTTATATTCGGAATACTCCCCGGCTGTTGTAGATAATAAAAGTGTACCGGATAAATAGCAAAGTTATCAGTCCCCTGTTCAGGGGACGACAGGGGTTGTCGATAGA
>JAJYYW010000233.1 GCA_021800575.1 bacterium | reverse complement strand
TGCCAGGCGCAGACGGAACTGCAATGGGAAAGGTTGCCGAAGTAATCTGGCCAGCCTGCACGCTGAAGGTAAACGTGCTGCTCAGGGTCCCGCCGACGGAGCCCCCGGTAAACAAAAGCCCTGTCCTGCTGAGGTTGGTGAGATAATCACCCGTGATCGAAAGCGTTACGTTGCCGCTTGAATCCGGGAGAAATTCATTGACCGGCGCAATGGTGAGGAATTTCCTGTCCCCGGATATATTCACATCGAGCGGTACCGCCGGGTAAACGGTGACGATGTGTTTGAACAGGAAACTATAACTGCCGCACTCCCGAGGGTAAGGAGTATTGCACCGAGCACCATTCCGAGGAATAACAACCGGTATGATGTATGATCCATCGAGTTCTCCTTGTGCATGTTCTTAAGAAGTATATATAAATAGTCTGTGGTATAATCAAACTATTTTATATCGGCACGTTCTCGCCAGTAGTTGACAGATGCAACGAATGCGGGTAAGTATGTGAAAAATAATTGAGCCCCCGTAGCTCAGTTGGATAGAGCAAGGGATTCCTAATCCCTGTGCCGCAGGTTCGACTCCTGTCGGGGGCATATTGTGAAACAGGAGAGGCAGTATGTTTATAAGCAATACGTCAATAACAGATTTGTCGGCGGCCATGAATACTGTCTGGGAGATACACGCCTCTGTAAATCAACCCATCATAGCCCTTCCCGATAAATCTCCGGAACCAACCTGGGCATACGTCATCGCAATAAAAAAAGAAAAAAAGATGCAGGTCTATATTTACCTGTTCCGGGAGCAGAGCCGGGAAGGTGTTTTTTATACGAACGAGGGGGGAGATACAGAACTTATCAATGCAAAGGCCGTTTTTAACGAGGCACTTGATTTTACCGGGAGCATGGGATTTATTATGGAACGGGTGGAACTCGGCGATACGGACGAACAGCGGGAGGCGGCGATTAAAACCATACCCGCTTTTCTGGCAGATCTCAAAGAATACAAACCGCCCGCGAGCGGGGATGAACTGGTACTTGAAACCGTGTATGATGAACCGCCGGCTGAACATGCTGACGGCGCAGGAACGGATGAGCTGGTGAAAAGAAAGGGAGGAAAACAATGGCTGGCAAGGGTGTTAAGTTTATTTTAATTGGACTGTTTGCGGTATCATTGGCAAGCTGCGGGGGCAGGAATCCGGAGTTGATTAAACAGGCGAGCATGCGGTACGACATCGGCGCAGCGCTGCTCAATAAAGGCGATTATCCCGGAGCCATCCAGCAGCTGTCCGCGGCAAAAAGCTTGAACCCCGACGATCCGTTCACGTACAACGCACTGGGTCTCGCGTACTATGCCGAGGGGATGAAGGACGATGCCGAACAGGCATACAAAAAGGCCATCGGCCTGAACAAAAATTACTCCGATGCATTCAATAATCTCGGTGTGCTGTACCTCAGCGAAGCGAAATGGGAAAATGCGGCCCAGGCATTCCGGTCCGCACTCGCCAATCCCCTGTACATGTCCCCGCAGATCGCATGGGTGAACCTCGGCTGGGCCTACTACCAACAGGGTAAACTCGATCAGGCCCTGAAGGCATATACCAGTGCCTTGACCATCTTACCGGATATGCCGGCAGCACACAACAACATGGGGCTGGTTTATCTCAGGAAAAATATGCTGCGGCACGCCGAATATGAATTCAAGACAGCGATATATTATTTCAAGGGATATGCGGAGGCTTATTTGAACCTTGGCATCGTGTACATGAAAAAGAAAGACTATGCGGAAGCGAAGAAGCAGTTCCAGACCGTCATTCAACTGGCTCCGGACAGCACGTTTGCAGCCTCGGCAGAACGTTATCAGCAGATCATAAAATAAGATGGACAGTTTCGGCGAGTTTCTCAGGAGAGAACGGGAACTCAGGCATATAGAGTTAAACGAGATATCGAAGATTACGAAGATAAAAAAAGGGTACCTTCAGGCGATCGAGAATGATGCTTATGAAGAACTACCGGACATAGCCTTCGTCAAGGGATTTATCCGGGCGTACTGCAATTACATAGGTCTGGACCCCGAGCAGACGGTCAATTATTTTCAGCAATTCTACGAGGAGACTTACCATCAGACCGGACAGCCTCAAAAAAAGAGTATCGTACCGGTTGTGAACCGGCGGACCTTGGTTGCTGTAGTGCTCGGAATACTTGCGGCGGGCATCCTGGCAGCGGGAATCTACGAGGTGTCGAAGGGCAGGGGCAGCCGATATGCGGAGGTCAACGAAAACAACCGCCGGCAAACCAGCATAACGGCGACCACCGCGATACTACCGACCGCACCGGCAGCAACCGCTATTACCCAGACCGCTCTCTCCACAATAACGACAACCGGGAATCGGTTTACCCTGACGGCCCGGCTGCATACCCTCCTCCTGAAAGCAACGGAAAATACCTGGGTAAAGCTGGTCCCGAACAATGAGGGCAGCGCCGGGCAGGAGGCTTTGTTAAAACCGGGAGACCGGGTTGTATGGAAATTTACCGGCACCGCTATGCTGATCATCGGGAATGCAGAAGGACTGAACGTTCAGCTCGACAATAAGGAGATGCAGCATACCCGTGTCAGGGCTGAAGTCATACATCTTCAACTGGCAGAATAACACCGCGCGGTACCCGGAAACATGTTGTTGAGATTGTTCAGGATTTTCTTACTTCTCTTTTTTCTAACATCGTGCAGTCTTATAAAGCCAATCCTGGTCAGCAAACAATATTCCCTCCAGGACATCACCGGTATGGTTGCCGCCGGCAATTATGAACGTGCCTACCGGAAGGCCGAACGGGTCGACGTATCAGGTATGACCGCCGGCGCCCGGACGCGGTATGCGTTCCTGCTCGCCTATCTCAGCTACCAGACCTCGCATTATACGCATGCGGAAAAGCAGTTCACCCGGCTGCTGAACGAAAGCACGGATGTCCCCGATTATGTGCAGTGGTATCTCGCCAGGAGCTATGAAAAAAACGGAAACTGCGCGGCCGCGATCCCGCACCTGACAGCAATTGCAGACACATACACGGAGAGTGTATTTTATAAACCTTCTTTTCAACTGAGGGGACAGTGTATGACAGACCTGAAGGAATATCGTGATGCAATCAGGCTTTATTCCCGTGCCATAACCGAGCCTTCATTTTACGGCCAGCTGCCTGAACTGCTCAGCCTCAGGGCTGCGCTCTCAATCAGTGTCCAGGACACGACGGATGCTGTCGACGATTATGTCAAACTGTATACCATGTTTCCGGGGTCGCCGTACGCAGGAGATGCTCTCAGTGCTCTGGGAACCATGACGGACGTTACCACGCTGAACATCGACCACTATCAGATCTCCCGCCTGCTGATGATGGACGGCAAGTACCAGTCTGCTCTGAGGGAATTGAACCTGGCGCTTTCCGCCGTCACCCCGACCGGCCGGCGCGATCAACTATCCAGGGTGTACAGGGATAGGGGGATCGCATACTATCATACCGCATCCTATACGGATGCCATTGCATCATTCCAGGCATCACTGAAGTATAGTAACCTGAAAGGCGATGGATATCCGGAGATACTGTTCTGGCTCGGCAAGTCGTATGAAGCGAAGGATCAGACGGAGGACGCTGTCAACACGTTTCTGCAGCTTGCAGCGATCAGGAGCAGTTTTCAGC
>JAJYYW010000232.1 GCA_021800575.1 bacterium | reverse complement strand
CATTACCCGATCGACCTCGGGACATCTCTCGAGTCTTCCCCGGTGCTCGCAGACCTGTACGGCACGGGCAAAGACGTTCTGTTAATCGGGGGGTCGGACGGCAAGGTATACGGGTTTGACAGGGACGGCAATTCCTTGCCCGGATTTCCGCTCACCACGAATTCGCTGGATGTATTCGATCCGTCGAATCCTGCAAACCACCGTGCCTCACCGGCTTACGCAGGTGGCACGATAGCGCCGGCGTCAGCCGCAATTTTGGGGACGGTAGCTGTGGGAGATCTTCTCGGGAACGGAATCACGGACATTGTCGCTGCAACCATGGATGGTCATGTGTACGCATGGGACAACCAAGGCAGTCTTTTGCCCGGCTTTCCGGTCCACATAAACTACGGGTATTCAGACCTGTTTACCAATACCACGCTCAGAAGCAATGTCCTCCAGTCTTTGGATTGCAATACGAGTACGGATCCGAAATGTGCACCGAATCCCCAGAACGATATACCGGATCATGCGATCCTTGCTTCTCCGGTGCTGTACCCGCTCGGTCCCCACGGGCTTGCTATCATTGTCGCTGCAGAGGACCAGCACATCTATATCTGGGACGGGACAGGTGCGTTGATCACCGATTTTGCAGTGTATAATAACAATGTTCCGTACTACCGGCAGTACACCCGCATACTTTCAACACCCGCCGTGGGCGATATACTCGGTAACGGCGGCGTTCAGATCGCCGTAGGTACCAACGAGGTCTACAACGGAAAAACGCAGGCGTATGTTCTGAACCTTGACGGCACCCCTGCCACGGGCTGGCCGCAGCAGATCTCTGCCCTGTACGCGAGCATCCTCCCGTACATTGGCGTCGGCATACCGACATCGCCGGTTATCTTTTCGTACGGGAGCGGCCCGGGGTTGAAGGTCGCATTCAATCCCGTTTCGTCCGAACCGGTTATTTTTAATCCCGACGGGAGCGTATTTCAACATGCGGGAGGCACATTCCCGTCGAATGCCAAGACCAACGAAACACAGGAAATCACCTTGATATCGAACATGGCAGTCGGCTCTCTTGCCGGTGGTGATACACAGCTCATGTACGGCGCGGTCGGTCTTGACATTCTCAACATGGAAGCGAACGGGGCGCTGCGCGAGCCATTCAGCCACCTCGTTTCTCTCTGGGACGTCAACAACGATGCATACGCATCACATTTCCCCATCGACATTGAGGATTGGCAGATGCTGAACAACCCCGTGATAGCGGATCTGTCCGGAAACGGAATGCCGGATGTTATCGAGGGGAGCGCGGGCTATCAGTTGTGGGCGTGGAACGCGGACGGTACCATACCGCCGGGCTGGCCCAAGTTTACCGGCGGTTGGTTGCTTGCATCCGCTGCTGTCGGGAATGTGGACCAGCGGAGCAATCCGTCAGCGCCCAATGCGATTCAGTGGGCTGATTTTCATCATGATCTCTGGCATACGGGCAATTATGAAACAGCGCTTCCGGTCAGGAACGGGAGACTTGCCGTTGCTGCTGCCACAAGAGAAGGTTACCTGTACTTATGGAAGGCACCGGGCGCCGGTTCCGGGGGGTCCGGCGGGTGCTCATGCAATACGACGGGAACGGTCAATGCCATGGATGCACTGCTGACCGTGCTGATCGGCATCATACCGTTGTTGGCAATTGTCTTCCTCAAGAGAACGACGAACAAGGTTGTGCGATGACCCTGATCAAGGATGGAAATCATTAACATGAAAAAAGACATGCTCTTTTTGTTTTTTGTCTTTGTGCTCTACGTCGGTGTACGGCTCATTCCCTTTGTTTACACCTTCAACAACACCAGCAGGTTCTTTCTGGTTGATTCCTACGAGTACAGCCTCCTCGGCGTCAACATAGCACAGCACGGTTACTATACGCCGCACGGAGGTGAGCCGGGGCTCAGAAGGTCGCCCGGCTACCCCCTGTACCTTGCTGCGGTGTACCGGTTTTTCGGGACCAACCCGGCAATCGCCCTGTTTTTGCAGATCGTGCTGTCCGGGTTCATACCGTTGCTGCTGTACATGAATGCAGGTCTGTTGTTCTCACCACGGGTAGCGCGGATAGCATCGGCGCTCTCCGTCATTGAACCGGTGAGCATCATCTATGCGAACATCCTCCTGTCCGAGACCATCTTTGTGCTCGTTCTCCTCCTGAGCACCTATTTCTTCATCAAGTCCATGAAACAGCGCAGCACATCCGCACTGGTCCTTGCAGCGCTCATGACCGGCACCGGCGCATACTTCAGGCCGGTCATACTCTACCTGCCGTTTGCGTATGCCTTTACCTACATAGCAGTTTCATGGCTGCCCTTCAGAACCAGGATAACACATGCTGCCGGTATCATCCTCCTCACCGGTCTGGTTGTCGCTCCATGGATGGTAAGAAATTATATTGTCGACCGGTACAGGGGCTTTTGTTCCATCCAGGATGTCAACCTGTACTACTACCGTGCCGCGGGGGTTATTTCGGACATAGAAGGCCTGCCGTTGAAGACCGTGCAGGACAGGCTCAAGGCCGCTGTTCCTGCCGGGCTGTCCCTTGCAAACAAATACCAGTTTATGCGGGACAAGGCGGCCGATGTCATTCTGCACCATCCATTCGCCTACGGAAAGGTTATTATAAAAGGCAGCATCAATATGCTGCTGGCACCCGAGCGTTATGCGGTCTTCAAGCTCGCGGGCATACCGCCGAGGTTTCTCGGTGTTATGTGGCAGGGACACAGCATACATGAAGCACTCCGAATGATCCTGTCTGATCCCTTTATCGTATCGAGCGTCGTGATCTATCAACTTGCGTTTACCATCATCACCGGATTGCTCATGCTCATCGGCGTACTCGTGGTGAGCGGCGAGGGATACATCAGGGAACTGCTGACCCTGCTGTTTATCATAGCGTACTTTGTCGTGGTATCGGCGGGACCCGAAGCAGAACCACGGTTCCGGCTGCCGGTGTTGCCCTACATGCTCATCCTCGCGGCCGTTGCGGTAGCGGCGCTCTTCACCAGCGTTGCGAGCAAGCACTATAAAAAGCGTATTCAGTAGTGTTCTGCGGATAAAAGACCAGGGGTTGAGCATTTAGTTGATCAAACGGCAAGCGTGTGTTTAATAAAACCCTATGAACGCTAAAAAAATATTGATTGTCATGGGGAGCAGCTCGGACGAGAAGTTTATGGCTGAGTCTGCAAAGGTGCTGGAGAGCTTTTCCGTAAGCTATGACATGGTCGTCTCGTCCGCCCACCGGACCCCCGGCAAGACCAGGGATCTGGCGGTTCAGGCGAGGGAGAACGGCTACGGTGTTATCATCGCTGGTGCCGGCGGGGCAGCCCATCTCGCGGGCGTCCTGGCATCGCAGACCGTGGTGCCGGTCATCGGCGTACCGCTTCCGTCATCGTACCTCTCCGGCATGGATGCGCTCCTGTCAACCGTTCAGATGCCCGGGGGCATACCGGTCGCAACGGTTGCCATCGGTGAAGCAGGGGCAAAGAATGCAGCCCTGCTTGCCATAGAGATCCTCGCCGTGCACGATGAATCCCTGCACAAGAAGCTGATTGAATACCGGCAGTCCTTTACCAAGGCTGCCGACAGGAAGAAATAGGCCTGTCGTTTCAACGGTCCTGTGTAGACGGATTTGAGCCATGACCAACCCTTTCTCCACGATCTT
>JAJYYW010000231.1 GCA_021800575.1 bacterium | reverse complement strand
GGTGCCGCCGGAGATGGCGGGCTGGCTCGCGGACAAGCAGCTGGGCTCGGCTCCCGGAGCTATAGGCAGCCAGTTCGAGATCAAGGACGAGACCATGACCTTGCAGATGGTCAAAGGCGAGCTGTGGTACGTGGCGCCTCTGGACTTCAAGGACTTCGGTACGTGGCAATCGACCAAGGTCGCGCCTGGATACGTCATGGTGCACGCCGAGGATCCGCTGCGGCCCGTGGTCGTCAAGACCGACGAACATTATGCCTACATGCCGGGAGCGTACTTCGGCGAGGATCTCGAGCGGTATATGTGGTCGAACGGCTACGCTTCGAGCGGTATGACCGATTTTTCGTTCGAGCATGGACGGCAGGAACAGGTAGGTGAGGCGCATTGCAGACAGGAGGTTTGTTTCCAGGAGCCGTTCCCACGTGTCCATCGGGACCTCGTGGAAATGCCCGTACGCAATACTACCCGCATTGTTGATCAATATATCGAGGTCTGGCGTTATCTCCCTGCACCTTGTGTAAAGCTCCTCGCATCCGGCCCTGCCGGCAAGGTCCGCCGTGATGGCGCCGATGACTTTTCCCGGTCCCCGCTCCTGTGAACAGCGGGCCGCTATCTCTCCGAGCTTTGCTTCGTCCCTGCCGCTGAGGATGATGCGGGCGCCCGCCCCGATGAGCTGGCGGGCGAATTCGTGTCCGAACCCGCCCGTTGCACCGGTGATCAGTACCGTTTTATCCGACAATGATTTCATTGGTTCACCCGCTGGAGTTCAAGCACCTTTTCTTGGAGGTCCCGGCGGATATTCGTCATGAGGAGTTGGAGCAGGTTTTCCTGCAGTTTTTCGGGATGCGGGTAGATATACTCGAGCAGGGAATTGTTCCTGCCGGCGATATACCCGTGGACAAAACTCCAGAAGTAGACGATGTACGAGCGTGCTTCTTCGTCGGAAAGCCGTACATGCGGGTCGGTGAAATCCTTGATGGCCCGCTGGAATATCTCCACGACCTTGAGCGCGACCAGCAATTCCTGGTACGCTGCTTTCTCGAGATTGGTCCCGATGTAGTCCTGATATTTCGGAACGTGCCAGGTAAACATGAGGTTATAGAAATTCACCTTGCTGAAGCCGAAACCGAGATACGCACGTATCATTGCCTCAAGGCGCTCCAGCGGAGATTTCTGTGATTTGTAGGCCTTGAGGCACGAGGCGTACAGTTCTTCGAACCCCTGTGTCAGAACCGCCAGATAGAGATGGTCCTTGTTCTCGTAATAGTTGTAGATGGTGACTGCCTGGACACCGATCCTGTCCGCAAGCTTTCGCATGCTGAAGCCCTGGAATCCGTGCTCGTTTATCAGGCTCAGGGCCTGATCCAGGATGGCTTGTTTCACAGAATCGATCTCTTTTTTTGTGCGCGCAGACCTTGGCATAACTCCGCCCTCCAGTTTTATAACAGCGTTATTGTAACGGTGTTATTTTATAAAGTCAAGCACAAGCTCAGGATAGAGAGCAGGTGGATCGCTGGATCGGGCGAATGCGCATACTTTCATCGTATGTTCATGAGCAAAGGGCGTGCTGCCTACGTGCAGAGCAGGGCCATGATGTCGATGAACTCCTTGTTGATCGGTTTCACCGTGCTGATCGCCTCATCGAACGGTGTAAAGGTGATTTCATCTTTGATCAGCCCCACCATTTTGCCGCTTCCGCCGTTCACCAAAAATTGCACAGCGTGATAACCGAACCTCGAGGCAAGCAGACGGTCGAACACGCTCGGTGACCCACCGCGCTGGATGTGTCCCAGGACCGTCACCCTTGTTTCGAATCCTATCTCGTCCCGGAGTTCTTTTTCGATCTGGAAAGCGCTCGTTGCGCCTTCCGCAACGATGATAATGCTGTTGGTCCGCCGCTGTTCATACCGCTTCCGCAGTGCCTCGGCTATGTTTTTCATGTTGTAGGGAACTTCCGGCACAATAACGAACTCCGAGCCGCTCGCCATTGCAGACATCAAAGCAAGGTAGCCTGATTCCCTGCCCATGACCTCGATGATAAAGGCCCGTTCATGGGATGATGCGGTATCTTTTATCTTATCGATCGACTGCACGATGGTGTTCAGAGCGGTGTCAACGCCGATTGCCATGTCGGTGCCGTACAGGTCGTTATCGATGGATCCGGGGATTCCAACGGTCTTCACGCCCATTTCGTGGAGCCGTAAAGCGCCGGTGAGCGATCCGTTGCCCCCGATGATGATGAGGCCTTCGATATTGTGCTTGTTCAGGTTATCGACGGCTTTTTGCCGTCCTTCCTCCCGCAGGAATTCTTTTGACCGGGCGGTTTGCAGAATTGTTCCGCCGAACTGCATGATGCCGCTGACACTCTTGGAATCAAGCATGCGGATCTCTTCGTTGATCAGGCCGGAATACCCTCTGACTATTCCCACGACCTCCATGCCCAGGGACATCGCTGTCCGTACGGCTGCCCGTATGGCCGAGTTCATGCCGGGAGAATCGCCGCCGCTCGTCAGTATGCCTATCTTTTTCATGACATACCTCCTTGTTTAAAATAAACCAGGTCCATCATCCCAACGTACAATCGTAGTATCCTACCTCTTTCCATAAAAAGCAATTTGTTGCATCGCGAACGTTCCGCACCCGGGGTATGCCTTCCCGGGCTGTTTCCAAACGTCCGTGCGGTGCACGTGAGCACGGCGGCAGAAAAACCGCGGGACTGCCGCACAACAAAAACGTAAAACCCGCTATTTTAAGGCTAAATCTCATATTGACTTGACAAGCGTGCTTTTATTATGTAGCACAATAACATCAAACAAAAAGTGAGGCTCAGATGTACGCGGTTATTAAACATTCCGGAAAACAATACACGGTAAAGCAGGGTGATGTCGTCGCCCTTGACAGGATAGCGGACGTGCAGAAGGACGCGGAGCTGCAGATCACGGATGTGCTCCTGGTCAACGACGGCACGAACACGGTCATCGGTACACCCCTCGTCGCAAATGCAACGGTGACGGCGAAGGTGTTGGGTGAGCGGAAGGGCGAAAAGATCATTATCTTCAAGCACAGGAGAAGGAAGAATTACCGGAAAAAGCAGGGGTTCCGCCAGACCATAACGGCGGTCAAGATTGAAACGATTCTCTACAAAAATAATTGAGGTATTCGCATGGCACATAAAAAAGGACAGAGCAGTTCGGTTAACGGAAGAGACAGCCAGGGACAGCGGCGCGGCGTGAAGCTTTTCGGCGGCCAGACCGCCAAAGCCGGGAACATCATCGTCCGGCAGGTCGGCGAAAAGTTCAAAGCAGGAAAGAACACGGGTCTTGGTAAAGATTTTACGATATTCGCCCTCAAGGACGGCGTCGTCTACCCCTTCGGGGACGCCGAGGCGCTCGGGAACGCACCCCAGTCCGACGCCCCGGTCATCGACATCGCTGCGAACTCCCGCCGGGACGGCTACTTCCTGGCGCTGACCGACGGCACGGTGCATGGTTTCGGCAGTGCGCGGCCTTGCGGAGACGCACGCCAGCGCATGATCAACCGCAGCGTGGTCGCGATCGCCGCCGGACCCGCGCGCATTCCCGCTCGGACCTGACCGCAGCGCGTCCCCTCGACCGCTCGCCAGCTCGCCAAGGGTGTGACACACCCTCTTGTCATGATGATCTGGGTCGGACCACCTCCTGTGTGAGGGGGAAGCAGCTCCAGCCCGACGTCTCGCACCGCC
>JAJYYW010000230.1 GCA_021800575.1 bacterium | reverse complement strand
ATTCTCGCAGCTTCTGACCCTGTACATCACGCCGGTATTCTACATCTATATGGATTCTTTCAGTCAATGGCTTCCGGGGGTGTTCCGCAGAGGAAAGACGGCACGGCAATGATCCCGGCAGCGGACCGAACCACGGAAGGGGTTTTCGTCCGCGGCAGATTCGCCCTCCCGTGGTGCACACCATGGTCATCCTGGTACACGGCAGGGCAGGGTATTCGCCGTTCCTTCTTGGACGGGCTTTTTCCCGTATCCTGGTCTCGCCGATGCAGGGATCCCTGGTTGAATGAATGAATAAAGTCTGCTATTGCATGTCACGGAGCGGAATGGGAAGCGTTACATGGGTGTGGAAACGGTATTTAAAATCGACCGGGAAATTGAAACCTTGCTTGAAGGCGGGAACTGCATGCTCAGGATGCACGACACGTCGTTCCGCTCCATCGTGCTGTACGAGTATTTCAGGGCGTCTGGCAGGTCCCTGTTGATCATTACGCCCTCCGGAGAATATTCGGAGAGATGCTCGGAAGAGCTGACCTGGCTTTCCGGCGGACAGGTGTTTGCCCGGGTGTTTCCTTCCTGGGGCATCATTCCTTACCACGGCATTTTCCCTGTCGCTGCGATCCAGGCAGAGCGGATCACCTCGCTGAGCGAGCACCTGCTGTCACCTGAGCACGATATCATCATTGCGTCCGCAAAGGCACTGATGCCGCTGCTGCCCGAACCCTCGACCATAGAATCCCTGCGGCTGAGCATAGAGGCCGGCCAGATAATCGACGTTGCGGAACTGTCCGGCAGACTCGTCAAACCCGGGTACGTGCGCCAGAACATCGCAACGGCTATCGGCGAGTTCAGCATCAGGGGAGGCATTGTTGACATCTACCCTCCGAACAGGGAGTATCCCGTGCGTATCGAGATGCTCTCCGATACCGTTGAGTCCATCCGCCAGTACATGGTCGTGGACCAGCGATCCTTCGAAAAAATTGACCGGGTATTCATACCGCCGGTCACCGAGTTTTTCGTGCAGGAGAATGACAGCAAGGTCACATCGCCGGAAGAGCTGTCTTCCGTACATCCAAAGAAAACGCTGTTCGATTACCTTGGTCCGGAAACGGATGTCGTTGTCATGAATCCGCTCGAGGTTCACGCTGCCATCGACCGGTATACCGAGGACATCTACAAGCACCACCGCCAGTCGGCCGAGGAGGGCAGACCGGTCAATTCCGTGGAATCCATGTTCATGTCCCCGGAGGACATCATG
Source organism: bacterium (assembly GCA_021800575.1). Classification (GTDB taxonomy): domain Bacteria; phylum JAMCPX01; class JAMCPX01; order JAMCPX01; family JAMCPX01; genus JAJYLM01. Next base: position 2,472 of record JAJYYW010000230.1, on the reverse strand, counting down.
CAAAGGCTCGCGGGGTCCAGGACCATCACCATCGACAGCGTCGCCCAGGGAGACGGCACGGTCATCCCTCTGGAACAGGCTGTTCCGGTGCAGGGCATGCATGCATTCGGCAGCGGGAACGCGGGAAGCCTGCAGTCCGTTCTCGATTATATACAGCACATCAGGCAGCACTACCCCGTGTCCGTTCTCGTAGTGAGAAACCATGAGCGTGCGGATCACATACGCGCGCTGGCAGACAACGCCGGGATCGATCTGCATGTAACGGATGCAGGGTATGATGCGTTCCTCTCCGGACTGCACGCCGGGATTACCCTTTTCCGGGGTACCCTGGAAAAGGGGTTTGTGTACAACGGTATACCCTTCATAACCGAAGGCGATCTGTTCAGCGTGAAGAAAGGTAGGCGGAAGCGTCAGGCGTATCAGGGCGAGCCCGTCAGCCTCGACGAGCTGAAGTTCGGTACCTATGTCGTCCACAGGGAGTACGGCATCGGCAGGCTTATCGGTACGAAGATCATGGAGGTGGAGTCTCTGAAGAGTGAGTTCATCGAGGTTGAGTACCGGGACAATGCAAAGCTGTACATGCCGGTAGAACGGGCCAATCTGCTGAGCCAGTACATCCCCTCGTCAGACGCAGTTCCCCTGCTCGACAAGCTCGGCGGCAGTACGTTCAGTGCCCGGGTGAAACGCGTGAAAGAAAAGTTATTCGAGATAGCGCAGGAGTTTATCAACAACCAGGCGATCCGGGAGCTGCGGGGCGGGTTCGGTTTTTCTCCGCCGGACACCCTGTTCCAGTCATTCGAGGAAGATTTTCAATACGAAGAGACCCCGGATCAGAAGAAAGCCATCGAGGACGTTCTCAGCGACATGATGAGCAGTAAGCCCATGGACAGGCTCGTGTGCGGGGACTCGGGCTACGGTAAGACGGAAATCGCCATGCGGGCTGCGTTCAAGGCAATCATGGACAACAAGCAGGTCGCCTTCCTCGCACCGACGACCATCCTGTCCGAACAACATTACCGGACATTCTCGGCCCGGTTTAAGAAGTACCCGGTCAGGGTCGAAGTGCTGAACCGTTTCAAGACCAGGTCCGAGAAGGGAAAGATCATACAGCAGGCGGCGGATGGCAGCATCGATATCCTGATCGGTACGCATTCTATCCTCAAGGAGGGCATACGGTTCAAGTCGCTCGGCCTCGTCATCATAGACGAAGAGCACAAGTTCGGGGTGGATCACAAGGAGACCCTGAAGAGGTTCAACCCGTCCGCCGACATCCTGGTCATTACAGCGACGCCCATCCCGAGGACCCTCAAGATGGCGCTCACGGGCATCAAGGATATCAGCATCATCACCACGCCCCCGCAGGAACGGAAGGCGACCCAGTGCTATATCATGAAGTACAGCGAACCCGGCATCCGGGACCTGGTCACGAAAGAACTGCAGAGGGACGGGCAGGTGTTCGTCGTGAACAGGAAAATACGGGGTCTGGAGGAGCTCGCAGACAGGATCGTGCGGCTGGTACCGTCTGCGCGCGTCGCGGTGGCGCATGGACAGATGCCGTCCCATGAACTGGAGAACATCATGTCCCGGTTCATCAGGAAGGAAATCAACGTGCTCATCAGCACGGCGATCGTGGAATCAGGGCTGGACATCCCCTCGGCAAACACGATCATGATCAACGATGCAGACGCGTTCGGCACCTCGGAGCTGTACCAGCTCAAGGGCAGGGTGGGGCGATCGGATCAGGTCGGATATGTCTATTTCATCCTTCCGTTCGGGCGGCCGGCGTCCCCGCAGTCCCTTGCGCGGCTCAAGCTGATTGCATCGTCCTCGGAACTGAGCTCGGGCTTCAAACTCGCCCTGCACGATATGGAGATGCGCGGGGCGGGCAACATAGCGGGGAAGGCGCAGTCCGGGCATATCGATGCCATAGGTCTGGATCTGTATTCCGATCTGGTGAAGGACGCCATTCTCAGTATCCAGGGAGAAGCGTACGAGCAGGCGTTCGAGCCGCACCTGAACTTCCCGGTACCCGCCTACATCCCGGACGACTACATCGACGACCCGGAGCTCCGGATGCTGTTCTACCGCAAGCTCGCGAATGCCGATCAAAAGAGCCTCCCGGACATCATAGCCGAGCTGCGGGACCGGTTCGGGCCGCTGCCGCCGCTCGCTGAGACGCTGATCGCCATGGCGCATTTGCTGCCTCTCCCTGGGGCTCCGCTGTACGACGCTGCTTCTGGAATGGACGGCGTCCTGGAGGCCCTGCGCCGGGACCTCACCATCCTGCTGGCGGCGGACTTCGACGCGGTCATGTTCTGCAACGAGGGAGACCGTCCCTACACGCTTCGGGCCAACCTGGCAGGGGTAGCTGCGCTCACTCGCGCTGTTAGCGAGCTGGCACCTAGGACCGTGCCCTTCGGGGTCGACTACCTGTGGGATTCGGAGGCAGCCCTCTCGGTCGCGGCAGTGACC
>JAJYYW010000229.1 GCA_021800575.1 bacterium | reverse complement strand
AACGATCGAAGGCCTCGGCGCGCACGCCCTCGCGGCCCGCATCCGCAGAAAGCACTGAGCAGCCATCGTGGAAAGAACCATCGGAAGCACCGTTTTTTCGCTGGTAAAGGGAGACATCACCCGGGAGCAGACGGATGCAATCGTCAATGCAGCCAATGCGCACCTTGCAGGAGGCGGCGGCGTGGACGGTGCGATACACAGGGCCGGAGGACCGGCACTTATGGAGGCGTGCCGGACGATCGGGGGCTGTCCGACCGGCAGCGCCGTGATAACGACGGCCGGGCGTCTGAAGGCACGCTTTGTCATTCATGCCGTGGGGCCGGTCTACAGGGACGGGAAGCACGGGGAAGACCGCCTGTTGGCCGGTGCCTACGCAGCGAGCCTTGAACTTGCGTTCCGGCACAACCTGCGCAGCATTGCCTTCCCTGCCATCAGCACAGGAATCTACGGCTACCCTATCGACGAGGCTGCACACATCGCCCTGTCTACGGTCATCGGATTCCTCCGTGCGCGCCAGGGGCTGTCACTGGTAAGGTTCGTGCTTTTTTCCGACAACGACCTCGCGGTCTATGAGCGAACCCTTCTGCGGATTACCGGAGATGCCCGGACAGCCGGCCGGCGTTCCAAATGATTGAAAATTCTGAAACCCGTGATTAGTGTAACTGAATATAATCTAAAGGAGCACATATGTACCCGATTCTCTTTCACTACGGTCCTATAACTATTCACACCTATGGCGTTGCGATGGCCACAGCCTTCATCGTCGCCATATACCTTGCCACACGGAAGGGAAAAAAACTCGGTATGGATCCGAACATTGTCCTCGATATGAGTTTCTGGATCATGATTGGTTCAATCATCGGGGCACGGATCGTTTTTATCCTCACCATGTGGAGTTACTACATGCAGCACCCGCTCGAGATGCTCGAGATCTGGAAGGGCGGACTCGTGTTTTACGGAGGTTTGTTCGGCGGCATCCTCGCCATGTACATCTACCTGAAAACGGTCAGGCAGGAGTTCTTCAAGTTCGGAGACCTCATCTCGCCGTACATGGGACTCGGGTATGCCATCCACAGGGCGTTCGGTTGTTATATGAACGGCTGCTGCTTTGGCAAGCCCACGACACTCCCCTGGCCCCTTGGTTCGGTCTTCGCGCCCACGAGCGATGCCGGGATCGCCTTCCCGGGACAACGGCTTCTCTCAACGGAGCTCTTCGAATCCGTCAACGGGCTCATCCCGTTCTTTTTCCTCCTGTGGTACGAAAAGCACCTGAAGAAACACAACGGAGAGCCGGTCGGTCTCTTCCTCATCCTGTATTCATTTAACAGGTTTGTCATAGAGTTCTTCAGGGGGGATGTGATCCGGGGGTTTATAGGTCCCTCCATAGCATGGCCATGGGGCGCAAGCCCGCTTTCGACATCACAGTTTATCGCGATACCCTCCTTCATCGTCGGCTGGATCATCTTTTTCTGGGCACGATCGAGGAAAGAACATGGAAAAACTGCCGGCATACAGGGCCATTAACAGGGCACGAAAAATTCTCGGACTGCCTGAGATAGCAACCCTCGGGCAGGTAAAATCAGCCTACCGGAAGCTGGTGATGCGTTATCATCCGGACAAATGCAGTGATGCGGACCGTGCCATGTGTACAAAAAAAATGGCGGACATCAACACCGCGTACAAAACCATCACGGATTATATACAGAATTACAAATATATGTTTACTGAAAAAGCGTATAAGGAGCAGGATATGGAATACGCTGTTAGAAGGTTTTTCGATCCGTACGGTGGAGGGAAAACATAGCCATGCAGGACATACTCTTCAAACCGGACAGTATTGCACTTATTGGAGCATCGAAAGTACCCGGAAAGGTCGGCTACAGCCTGCTGAAAAACATCAAGGAGGGAGGCTATGCTGGTACGATCTACCCCGTCAATCCAACCACGCCCGAAATACTCGGCATAAAAGTATACCCGGATATTCGAAGTATACCCGGCACCGTGGATCTTGCCGTATTCATGATACCCCCCAAGGCGATCATCGGTTCGTTCAGGGATTGTGCCGAAAAAAAGGTGAAGTTTGCCGTCGTTATTTCCGCGGGCTTTAAAGAGGTTGGTGTTGAAGGTGCACTGCTTGAAAAGCAGTTAAAGGAACAGGCAGACGCCTACGGCATACGGGTCGTCGGCCCGAACTGCCTCGGTATTATCGATACAAAATCAAGGCTCAACGCCTCATTTGCTGCCGATATGCCGCTGACCGGAGATATTTCCATCCTCTCGCAGTCCGGCGCCCTGCTGACCGCGATCCTCGATTGGGCGCTTGCCAACGATATGGGCTTCTCGAAATTCGTCAGTCTCGGCAACAAGGCCGACCTGAATGAGGCCGATTTTATCGAGTATCTTGCTGATGACCCGGACACCAAAGTTATACTTGGATATATAGAAGGTGTTGCGGACGGAAAGGCCTTTATTGAAAAAGCATACAGAGCATCGAAGAAAAAGCCGGTTATCCTTATCAAGGCAGGCGGAACGAAGGTCGGTGCCCGGGCATCGTCATCACACACCGGGACGCTGGCGGGATCGGATGCAGCGTTCGATGCAGCGTTCAAACAATCAGGCGTGATCCGGGCACACACCATAGAAGATCTGTTCGATATCGGTAAGCTGCTGGAAAGCCAGCCTCTGCCTGCCGAGGGGGGACTCGCCATCGTCACGAATGCAGGAGGACCGGGCATCATCACGGCCGACGCAACAGAACGGGCGGGCATACGCCTCGCACGGATCAGCGATGACAGCGTCCTCGCCCTGAAAAAGGTGCTTCCGCCGTCCGCAGCGTTCGGAAACCCGTTTGATATCATCGGAGATGCACTCGCTGACCGGTATAAAGCCGCACTCGATATTATCGTGAAAGACATGGACGTCGCCGGGATCTTTATCCTGCTTACTCCCCAGGATATGACCGAAATAGATAAAACCGCTGACATCGCCGTCGCGGCGTCGCACAACGCCGGTAAACCGGTACTCGCCGGGTTCATGGGCGGCAGGGATGTGGCTAAGGGCGTCAAGATTCTCAATAACGGCAGGGTGCCGAACTATATCTTCCCGGAATCGGCGATCAGGGCGTACCGGATAGCGATCGACTACAAGGAATGGCGGAACAAACCCGAAAAAACATTCCGGAACTTTACGGTTGACGTACACAGCGTCCAGCACGATTTGAACACGGTGCAGGCATCGGGACGGTCAAGTCTCGTCGACGTGGAGGCGCGGAAAGTCGTTGAAGCGTACGGCTTCAGGACGCCGAAGAGCATGCTTGCCAACACCCTGGATCAGGCACGGACATACGCAGAAACAATCGGGTATCCCCTCGTGATGAAGATCGCCTCACCGGACATCCTCCATAAAACCGACGTCGGCGGTGTTGTTGTCGGGATCAACAATCTCCAGCAGGTTGAAGCTTCATTCTCTTCGATAACGAACAACGCAAAGAAATTCATGCCCTCAGCGCGGATCTGGGGGGTGGTGCTCCAGCAGATGCTGACAACCGGCACCGAAACGATCGTCGGCATGCATATCGATCCGAACTTCGGCCCCCTGGTTATGTTCGGCCTCGGCGGCATTTACGTGGAAGTGCTCAAAGACGTTTCCTTCAGAGTGGCCCCGGTATCCGAAGCGGATGCGTACGACATGATACGGGAGATCCGCTCCTACCCGTTGCTGCAGGGTGTC